>NZ_JAGPUP010000419.1:0-10182 GCF_018069605.1 Microvirga sp. HBU67558
ACGAGATCGGCCCGGCGCGAG
Organism: Microvirga sp. HBU67558; assembly: GCF_018069605.1. NCBI lineage: Bacteria > Pseudomonadati > Pseudomonadota > Alphaproteobacteria > Hyphomicrobiales > Methylobacteriaceae > Microvirga > Microvirga sp. HBU67558. The sequence goes on from NZ_JAGPUP010000419.1 coordinate 22, forward strand.
CGCAGCATCAGGCGCTCCCCTGGCAACGTCACTTTCAGTTCGGCGAACGCACTCTCGCTTTCCCAGCGCTCGTGGTAGAGCGCCGCCAACTCCAGCGCCGGCGCGGCGACCGGGTCGAGCAGCGTGGTGACCAGCCGGTAGAGCGGCTCCGCGTCCACGATGCCCTCCAAGCGGTAGTCGATGACGCGCACGACTTGTCCCCCCTCAGCGTGCCGACGCTGCTTGGGCGAGGCGTAAAGCCGGCTCAGATAGGAGCCGTCCGGCAGGCGCTCGCAGCAGGGCAGCACTTGGTTCCGACGCACCCGCCACAACAGATCGGCTCCGGACGCGGCGGCCGTGCGCCACAGCTCGAAGCCCGCGAAGGCGCGGTCGGCCAGGCACAGCATGCCCGGCTGCAAGCGCGCGAGCAGCGGCGGCGCCAGCCCGACCTCGCTGGTGGTGTAACGGTCGAGCGCCACCGCAAACAGCGCATGCGTGCCGGTCTCGGCGAGGGTCAAAAGGCGCAATTGCGGAAAGCCACTCTGGCCGCGCGAGGCTGGCGGACGGCCGAAGCGCTCCACGAGATCGGGCGTGTCGGGCAGATCAATCGTGGTGCCGTCCAGGCTGACCAGCCGGCGCCCGCGATACCAGGCGCCGGGCGTGTCGGGGGTGGCAAACGGCGCGGCAATGCGCGCAAACAGCGCCTTGAGCGGGGCCGGACCGAGCCGGGTGCGGGCCCGGCAAATGGCGGACTTGTCGGCCAGGGCGGGGTCCGTGCCGGACAGACGCAGCCAGCGCACGCCCTCCATGAGGCAGCGCAGCACCTCGCCATAGGAGGCTTGGGCATAGAGAGCGAGGGCCATGACGTAGTAGACTACCAGACGCGCCGGCAGCCGGCGGTAGCGCTGGCTCTGCCGACCGGTCTCGGCCAGCACCGCATCGATCAGAGCGGCCGGCACGGTGGTGGTGAGCACGCCCAAGGTGACGTGGTCGCTGATCCGGGTGCCGTCCGGCAGACGTGCAGCCGTGCGGGCCATCGGGGCCTCCTTCGCACACCCCCGCCCCGAGCATCCGTCCGGAACATGCCTAAGTCAACGGTATTGGGGCTAGCGGCGATCGGCAGGCATATTTCGCCTGTCCTTTCCGCATCATGTGGATCATCTCGATGCCGCCTCGGATCGCTCGCGCGGATGCCTACACATGTACCCAAGGCTGAGAACCTGACTGTCCGACGTGAATGCGACAGGATTCCCGCTTGCTCGACCTGCCGTCGAAAACGAGGATTGCCTTATGCTCAAACTCCTTCATAGCATCCGACAGTTGTTCCGCCGGCGGCCTCTCGCTTCTGGTCTGACAGTGATCGAGTACGAGGCTGTGTCTCTGATTGCGTATGAGGGGAGGGCTGCTTACGAGCGAGCGCGGAAGCAGGCGGAATACTGTCTCAGTCGAGGAAGCGAAGCGGGCTGCCGGTTCTGGTCTGATGTCGCCGTTGAGGTCGCCCACCGGACAGGAAATATGAACACGGGAAGGGCGAAGGAACAGCCGCGGTGAGTGAGCCCTGCCTATGGGCCTCGTCTACCCGAGCATCAGCTTCCCAAGCTGAAGCTAATGAACCATCCGAAGCTGATTTACTCTTTAATTGTCAATGACTTGATCCCGCCTTTGCGGGCTTTTCTATTGCTTTGCGATCGTTCCAGGTATTTCGCAAATCTCACAATGTTTGCAGCAGGTTCGGCAGCTTTGTGCAATCTATCACATTTCCGTTCAGCGTAGTCCATGGCACCTGGCTGGCACACGCAAAGCGGACCGAAATCCTTTGACCTGGTGCCGAGCAGCGCTCTGTCACTCTCCATTAAGGATTCCAGCGAGATCCTGTGGACCAAAGCCGATCCCCCCCTACTCAACGGACGAAGAAGCATACACCTCTGATCAGTCAAGTTTGGAGCTTGGCCAAGTTGGAGAACAAGTACGAACTGCTTACTGTTCTCCAGGTGTTCTGGTAGGATTAGCGCCTAGGTCGGCGCTGCGGATGACTGCGGAGGCAGCTTTGGAAACAACAGGCACTTCTCGACGGCAGCTTGACATGTTCCTGCCGACGGAGACGCAGTCATCCGAGATGTGCCATCCGACAGGACGGGGCCTGAATTGCGCTCCGAGAGTGCCGGCTAATCTGATCTGTTGGTCCAAGATGCAGGCCGAAGGCGGGCAGCCGCTAGAGGTAATCGTCCAACGCAAAGAAGCCGAACGGAAGGCCGGCAACGGGCTGTTCTTCTGGGGTATTGGGAATGCACTTGGGTCTGCCGTACAGCACCTCCGCACCGCAGGCAGGCCTATTCCTGTGAAGTTTTCGAGGATGCTGTCAGTGCCGAAGCTCGCTGATAGCGCTCCCTCCGCGGTTTCCATCTGGCTGTCGTACATCGATGAGGATGGCGTGGAGGTCGATTTGCCCAGCCATGCTCTGATCACGAGCCGTGCGCAAACGGCTAAAGGCGACAAGACGCGGCACTACGCCTTGGTCTGCTACTCTGATGCCGGCTTGGAACTGAGGGAGCGCAGCCGGTTGGATCACACCTCGCTTCGGAACTACGCTGGGACTGGCGGCAAGGTCGGGCCCTCTCAAGTCACTAGCTTAGTTGTGCCAACTCATGGCCTCGAGAGCGCCGCCGGCGCGTACTCGGTTGATCTCGAGGCAACTTTGGTCGCTCCATATTTTGTGAAGCTCACGAGGCCAGCCGTATTGACGCAGGGCCTGAGGCATCGCATCGAAAGTTGGGCTGGTGGATCGCAAGAGGAGTGGCGAAGGCTTGTGCTTGATGTACGAACCGCCGCCGCTCTGCAGTTTAGCTCGACTTAGTCTTTTGGAGTGGTACGCAGCAGGACGCCATACGGACGTTGCAGCTTCGCGAAATAGCGGGATTGCACCAGTTTGCGCGGAACCACCTCGTTGTGTTTGTCGGCGCGCACGAGGCAACCCTTGTCAACACGGCCCATGATGTAATTGGAGGCGATCTTGCCTTCTGAGGGGCCATACCCGACCCGGTATTCGCTCAAGTCAAAACTGAGATCTCCTTCTTGGATCTCGTCCAAGACAACGGCGTATCTGGAGCCCCGTACCTCAATCCCTTCAGGGATGGGTTCCCAGTTGATGCCGTCTTTCGAATACTCCGTGGCGACCGCCGCCTCATAATGGTTTGATACGATCTCCTGCATCACAAGGGTGATATCATCGCCATGTTCGATCCTGTGGCTCACGAACGGCTGCAGCTTTGAGATCGGGTGCATGGTGCCGCCACCGTAGCCCCAGAAGATCTTCCCCGCCTTGTCGTACTCGCGGCGCTTCCGCTCGATGATATCCTCGAAGGTTTCATCCGCATGGCGGCCGACCTTCATGAAGATCATTGACTGAAGATCAGGCGCTCTGCTCATTCTCGACCTCTTCTTCCATTATCTCAAAATGATATTCAGTCGGGTCTGCTGTACCGCGCCCGATCTGCGGCGTCTCCCGAACATAACGCACGGCCGCAGCACGATCCTTTCGGCCGTAGAAATTTTTCCGGCGTTCGCCTGGAGTAGGTTCATTCTTGATGTTGTGGTCCGTCCAAGCTTCGATCGACAGAGCGCACGAGGTCAGATCGGATGCGTCATCCAAGTGGTACAGGTGCATCCTCGGCTGCATCTCGCAAACAACCATTCCCCGGTTCAGCGCCTCACCCTGAGTTCTCGCGAGCACATGCCGCGTCCATGGGCGAGCTGGATCATCGCCGATCACGATGACCCCTTTTCCTTTGGGAGCCAGCAGCTGAATTCCCCGTTCCATGAAAACCACAACGCTCTCGCCATCGTTGTACTGGCCCCACGGAGGATTGATGTGGAACGCCCCGAACTGCCCGAGCAGATCGTCGGGTAGAGCATCCAGAACGTTGTAGAGCCTGGCCGAAATGCGATCGGTGAGGTCGTTCGCCTCGGCAAATCGATTCACCGAATTGACCATGCGCTCGTCGAAATCGAGCAGCAAGATCCTCGACGGTCCCCAGTTCAATATTTTCTGGGCCTGAAGATGAGCGATGCACAGCCCGATCGCATCGCCGTCTCCGACGAACACCAGGCTTCGGCCGTGAGTTTTGCGGCAGATGTACTCGGCATGAACCATCATGTCGCCGACCTTCATGTAGATCTGGTCGAACTCACGGATGGGACGTGGCCTGTTCTCTACGATGTCTGACACAGCGTTCAGAGCCAATCGGAGATCAAGTGCCTGACGCCGCGGCTCCTCAATCTCACTCGCAGAGGTTTGCTCATCCTCTGAGCCGGCATCCGTGGTCGCTGAAGCAGTCATTTCTCACCCGCCTTCGGAATTGCATGTTTCATAGGCTGATTGAAGAGGTACTTAGTGACGAGGTAAGCGAGGCCAAACACCTGAGTGAGTACGGCCGGGAAGAGAATCTTCAAAAGACCCGCATCCAAGGTGATGGTGCCGCTCCCAAGGAGGAGCAGGAGAATAAACGCCGCGACAACTTCAAAGCTGACGAGGCCAAATATGAGCTTAGCATAGAGGGATCGAAGCCGCCGCTCCTCGTCCATTTGCTGTGTCCAGACGGACAGGTAGGCGCGAACGCGTTCGCGTCCCTCCCACTCGTCAAAGCTGTTGGGCTGCCAAGTGGATGGGTCTCCTGGAGTAACCTCGCCAAGGACTTCCGTGCGGATCGAGGGCTTGGCGATACCGAGCGGCTTCATTGATCAATGAGCCCAAGCTGATTGAGACGGAGAGCCATGGCCTGTCGCGATACTTGGAACCATTCTGCCATCCCGTCGACATCCAGGATCTCGGGCCAGCGGTCTCTTACAACGCTCGAGGGCATGAGAATGGCGGCGGCAAAGACATTGGCTTCCCACTCTCGCCGGCGATCTTCGTTCCAGGGCTCGTCTGGGTCCGTGATCGTGCGGAAGTTGTCCTCATCGTCTATGAACTCGCCTTCACCCGCAGCCAGATGCAAGACGAAGTGCCCGAGTTCGTGAGCGACTGTGAACCGCTTTCGAACAGGGCGGTCGTCGACATCGACGTAAATGGTGGAGGCACCTCCACGTCTTGCGATCAGTCCATGAATGCCAGGCTCCGAGAATTTGGAATTAAAGACGCGGACGCCCATTCGGTTCGCCAGCTGGACGGGGTCGGTTGGTCTGTCTCCCGCCACGTGTTCCCGCAGGATCTCCTCCGCAACCTGCTCAATTTCTGCCCGTCTGCGGCTCATGGGGATCCTCTACGTCGTAAGGCGGCTAGCAAGCTGCCCGACGAGATCCTCCAATGGCCTGGAGGAGTCAAACAGGTGTACCGCGCCGCCTGCTCCAATGGCATAAACGCCAGCTACGCTGGCTTGGAGGGCGGTATGTAGGTTCGCCTCAAACTCTGTAGGCGTCAGGCGCCCGCCAGGTTCCTTTTCAATTCGCTGGATGGTTACATCCGGTGGAGTGTAGAGCACCCAAATCTGAGTTGCCTGTAGGGCCGAAAACTGGGAAATATGGAAAGGAGTTATCCGAAATCCGTAGTCTTCTTTTGTTACGGGGTGGCTATCTATGAGGACGTGCGAGGTGACCTTTCGACATCGCACGAAATCGAGAAGTATTTTGTCCAAGTCTGCGACATCTTGTGGTGCAATAATCTTTGATGATTGCTCGCGGATGGTGGCTTGTTCGAGCGCAGTGCTACGCTTTTTGTTTACATGCTTTGTGAGTTCTGCTCCGTACTCAAACACCGACAGATTACGGACTCTCTGCTGTAGCGCTCGACTGATAGAGCTCTTGCCTGCGGCAGGAGCTCCCGTTAAATAGATCACCTCACCCATAGGGCATTCCCATTAGAATTAGATCGCAAGTAGCATCGCCGAAAGCCTGCTGGGTGTCCAATCCTACCTTAGGTCTCTTTGGAAGCGCCAAAAGCGCTTTGCTGGCAGTTATCCCCGATCTCTGGCTTGCCTGGTATTCGCTCCGCTTGATGGTGTTGACCTGATTTCTAATGGCAGAGTTCTGAATGGGTTCCGATTGGCTGTGCCCTTGAGCGCACAGCCAATCCGCCAAAGATGGGCATTATTGCCCGAGATGGTGCCTTTAGCTCAATGGTTAGGGCCCGCCGCTCATAACGCTGTCTGTGATGAGGCGGGTCGACCCATCATCCTGCTGCTGTCCGAAGGCCAGCTGAGCGACCATAAGGGCGCTCAGCTCATCCTGGAGACGCTGACTTCTGGCGCAACCCTGATTGCCGACCGAGGCTACGACAGCAACTGGTTCCGGGCAGCTCTTGTCGAGAAGGACATCACGCCATGCACTCCGCCGACCAAGAACCGCAAGGTGCCGATTGCCTACGACACCTAAGCAGATTTCAGCGGGGTGGCCAACGGATGCTGGCTGTGATTCCATCTCCTGGTTTGGTTCGGGAGGCGGATCATGGCAGGCAAATCTCCGGTTGTTGCGAGTGCCGCGCAGCGGCGTGAGCTCATGGCCCTCAGCCACTCGCGGGATCGGGGTGAGGCCGATCGGGCGCGGGCGCTCCTGCTGACCCTGGCCGGCTGGACGAGCCCGCGGATCGCCGAGGCCTTCGGCGTGCGCGAGGATACCGTGCGGCTCTGGCGCAGCGCGTTCAGCCAGGGTGGGGTCGACGCGCTGCGGCGCTCCGTGGCCCCGGGACCGGCTCCGGTCAAGGCCGAGCAGGCGCTCGCGGTGGCCGAGGCGGTTCTGGCGGAGCCGGTGGCGGATCGCCCCAACTGGACCTTGCCGCGACTGGCCGACGAGATCGAGAAGCGCTCCGGCCTCCGCATCTCGCGCTCACGGCTCTCGGTCGTGTTGCGCCAAAGGGGGCTTTCCGCTGGCGCCGGCCGCGCCACACCCTGAAGGGCCGCCAGGATGCCGACGCCGTGGACCGCGCTGGTCTGCGCCGCAAGCTCCTGAAGGCGCAGGCCGAGGCCGGTGACATCGTGCTCTTGTTCGGCGATGAGTCTGAGGCGCTGACCCATCCCTATCTCGCCCATGCCTGGGCCAAGAAGGGTGCGGATCTGCGCCTTCCTGCGCCCGGACAAGCCGCCAAGGTGGCGCTGCTCGGGGTGCTCGACTGGGCGGCGCGGGACCTGATCGTGCGCACCAGCCGACGCAAGCGCAGTGCCGACTTCATCGCGCTTCTGGACCAGATCGATAGGCAGTGTGGCCCGATGCCTGGCCGTGCGCAGCAACCGATCGTGCTCGTCCTCGACAACGGCCCGATCCACACCAGCAAGGCGACACGCGCCGCCCTCGCTGAGCGGGCCTCCTGGCTCACGGTCGAGTGGCTGCCAAAGTACGCCCCCGAGCTCAACGACATCGAGGAACTCTGGCGCGATCTGAAGCGGCATCATCTTGCTCACCAGACATTCTCAGGGCCGGAAAGCCTTGATGCCGCCATTTGTCAACCGAATCGAAGAATTGACCCCTTGGGCGAATTGAAGGTTTGACCCCCTCTCATCGCTTTGTGTCTCCCTCAGTTTCGAGGGCTGCTCCGGCCTTCTGCAGAAGGCCGGATCGGCGCTTTTCACGAAGCCGGTAGCTGTCGCCGCGGATGGTGATCACCGTCGAGTGATGCAGCAGGCGATCCAATATCGCCGTCGCCACGACGGCGTCCCCAAAAACCGATCCCCATTCGCCCACGGAGCGATTGGAGGTGATCAGGATCGAACCCCGCTCGTAGCGGCGCGACACCAGCTGGAAGAACAGATGCGCCGCATTGGCCTCAAACGGCAGATAGCCAAGTTCGTCGATGATCAGCAGTTTCGGCCGTGCCAGGATCGTCAGCTGCTTGTCGAGCAAGCCATCGTCGTGGGCCTTGGCCAGCATCGCCACCAGCGTCGCGGCCGTGACGAACTGCACGCTATAGGTCTGCCGGATCGCCTCGCGTCCGAGAGCGACCGCCAGATGAGTTTTGCCGGTGCCCGGAGGCCCTAACAGCAAGACCGCATCCCCATGCGCAATCCAGCGGCAGGTGGCCAACTCCCGGACCTGTCTTGGATCCAGCGACGGCTGTGCGTCGAAGTCAAAGCCGTCGAGTTCGCGCACGAACGGGAACTGGGCGATCTTGCTCGCCATGGCGATCCGCCGCTCGTCGCGCCGTGCGATCTCGCGCTTCACCAGGAACGCCAAGGCTTCGCGCAGGGTCATGTCCGACCGAGCCGCCTCGTCCAGCAGCGTGTCGAGCTGGTCGCGGATCGCCGTCAGCTTGAGCCGATCGAGCATCGCCACCAGCGCCTCGTGATCGATGGCCGTCATCACCAGCCTCCTCCCACCAGCGCCTCGTACTCGGCCAGCGGCCGCAGCAGGGCGGGCGGCACAACGATGTCCGTTGGCGCCGACCGCACCGGCCCCGCAGCGCCGGCCACGCCGGTCAGATGCGCCCACTTGACAATCCGTTGGCGGCGGCCCCGGCACAGGGCATGATCGGCTACGACCTCGCCCGCATGACGCACGATCACGCGTCCGCCCAGCACCACGACCTGGACACTCTCCCCGATCAGCCGCCACGGCACCGAGTAGCTGTTCGTGTCCAGGTCGATCGCGCAGTCGGCCTGAACCTTGCGCACCAGATCCCGCAGCTGCCCGAACGGCGCCCGCCCGCCGAGGGGGCGAAGCGCCCCGGCCTCGTCCGCAAAGCGCTCTGCCGGAGCAACGCCGGTGGTGCCGTGCACCCGCTGATCGGCGATCTCGCGCGTCCACCGGTCCAGATGCGCCTCGAGGGCAGCCCAGCTCTCGAAGCGGCGGCCCGCGATGGCATTCTTCTTGACGTAGCCGACCCCGCGTTCGTCCTTGCCCTTCGTGCGCGCCCGGTAGGGCGCACACGCGCGGGGTGCAAATCCCCAATAGCGGGCAAAGGCATGCAGCCGGCCGTTGAACCGCACCTCCCGGGTGGCCGCATCGTGATGCTCGACGAGCGCCTTGGGATTGTCGAACAGCACTTCCGCTGGAACCCCGCCGAAGCGCAGAAAGGCGCCTTCCATGCCCTCGAACCAGTCGGCCTGACGCTCCCGCAGTGAGGCCCGGATATGCAGCCGGCGCGAGTAGCCCAGCGTTGCCACGAACAGGTGCAGCCGCACCCGCTCACCGCCGATCCAGACCCGCGTGTCGCCAAAGTCGATCTGCATCTGCTGGCCCGGTGCCGTCTCAAACCGCACGGTTGCCCGCATCTGCGCCTTCAACTCCCGGCGCCAGCGCTGCACCCGCAGTTCCACCGAGCGCAGCCCGATGACGATGCCATGCTCGCTCGCCAGCTCCTGGCGCACCACGTCCGCGTTGCCACCATGCCGGAAGAAGCGCTCCCGCAGCCATTCATCCAGCCCGTCGAACGCCGTCCGGCGCACGGGCTTGCGGAACGCCACAGCCCCACCTTGGCGCAGATAGCGCCGCACCGTGTTGCGTGCACACCCGAATTCTTTTGCCAGCCGCTTGGCTCCCCAGCCAAGCCCATGCAGCCGCAGCATTGCGGCCACCTCCTCAGCCTGAAGCATCTCGTCTCCCCGCATCGTGCGCGACAATGCAGGATCCACTAAAACCCCAATCGACATCTATTCCTCCTTTGCCAAGGAGGGGTCAGCTCTTCGTTTCGTCAGGGGGTCACTTTCTCAGTTCGGCCGACACCATTCACGAGGCCACTATGAAACTCAATCGCGAACGACATCGCCATCCGTTGGCTAGCCACCGAATCGCTGCTTAGATATCCTGATTGCTGTCGTTGCGGGGATGGCCTTGTGAGAGGCTGAGGCATCGATCCAGCAGAAGAAGAGAGCACCCAACTGGGTTTGGAGCCTCAGCCTCCCAACCTCATTGTCACGCCACATATTGCGGATTGCGTCGGCTATGGTGGTCTGCTTCTCCTGCTCAAGCTTTCCCGCAGCAGGCTTGGCCAAATTCAAGTATCTGATTAGTCTTATGGTTCCGTTCCAAGTCGTTAAGTACATCCACGCGCCGTTCTCGAATCATAGTTCCAGACTGCGAATCGAGCTTAGGGCCGAATACTGGGCGATCTCGAATCAAGTGCGTAACTTCGAATCACCCGGAACCGGGCTTTTACACGCGGATTGACTCGGCCGTTTCAGCTAAATGATTCTATCCAAAGAAGTTTCCCACCGCTGAATCGATCTATTGTGAATGGATTCTTGACGCGCGACTCCACAG
>NZ_JAGPUP010000420.1:0-10312 GCF_018069605.1 Microvirga sp. HBU67558
AGCCAAGCTTCCCTGCCGGCCGAGTATCGAGACGTCGCGACTTGGGAGAAGCCATTCGACGCCTACGCCTTGGCACTGGCCCTTGCGAACCTGACGGGAGATGTCGCGAAATCCAGAGTAGGCTCAGACCTTTCGCTTGCGGCTCCGCCGACAGACCAACGCGCAATCCGCTCCTCACACCAGACAGAGGCCGGACCTAGGGCATCGGACGATTACACGGCCGCATATCCACCAGCAGCCTTGCGGTAGCTCCAGCACTCGTGCAGCGCGAAGTGATCGCAGATGTGCTCACCCGCTTGAGCACCGGAGCCAGCCTACATCGCGTCCAGGTCGTGTTCGGCCGAGCCCGGGCTCATGGACAGATCAGCGGTACGGCTGCGCCAACAGGCATTCTTCCGCCATCACACCTTACAGGGTTTACCCTGACGGTAGGTTGCAGGCATTGCGCCAGTATCCGCAGTCCCTCCACGGCGGTCACGTCATCAATGGTCAGTGCGGGAAACAAGGTCAGTGTCGTGTCCTCGGTAGTGATCAGAAGGCCGTTCTCGCGACAGCGAGTCTGAATGCGCTCGGCATATTCGGCATCACCAATATCGACCCCGACCGCCAGTCCCTGAACGCGCACCTCCGTTTGAGGGCCAAATGGCATCTGCAACAGGCGCTCCCGCATGAAAGCGCCGATAGTGGCGACGTCGACCAGGATCTCGTCTCCTTGCTCTGCCCAGATCTGAAGATTCGCCAAAGCCGCCGCGACGCTGAGCGGATGCCAGCCATAGGTCGAATAGACGCCGAGCTCCTGCATGGCCGCTGCAACCGCCCGGATGGTCAGCGTCGCCCCCATGGGAGCGTAACCCGCGGTGACAGCCTTGGCGAGACACACGATGTCGGGTTTGAGGCCGAACAGCTCAAAGCCGAACATGCGACCCGTCCGGCCGAAGCCGGTCGCTACCTCATCGATGATGAGGAGTGTGCCGTAACGCCGGCACAACCTCTGGACGCCTCGCATGAAAGTGCGGTCTGGAATGAGGACGCCGAGATTGCAGATGATAGGCTCCATGATGAAACCGGCCACGTCCTCCCGACTCAAAAGAGCCTCGACGCGCTCCAGGCGCGTGGCATCGAGCGGTGGCTTGATCTTGGCGGAGGATGGGCGCAGGCCCGGAATGCGCCCGCGGAGATGGGAGTCTCCGACGCCGCGATTAGCAATGGCATTGCCGTGATAACTGCCCTCGATGGCGACGAACTTGCTGCGCCCGGTATGCAGTATCGCCGCCTGCAGGGCGATGTCCACGGCCTCGCTGCCGCCGGCCGCTCGAAAGCACTGCGTCAGCCTACCGCCCGCGAGTTGTGTCAGGCGGTCAACCAACTCTGCCCAGGGTTGGTAGCGATAATAGGGATGGACGTACGTCGGGCCGTCGAAGTCGCGGATTGCCGCAATGATGTCCTTGCGCCCCCAGCCAAGATTGCCAACGCACCAGCCGGCCGTGAAGTTGATATAGCGGCGGCCGTTCGCGTCGAAGATGAGGCTGCCCTCGGCGCGCGTCACGACGAGGTCTTCCATCCCGGCCTCATTAGCGGGGGCTTTCCGTTCCCGCACTCTGGCTTCCATAGCGAGCCTCGATCGTTCGGCTTGGGCGGTCTAGGGATCCGGCAAAAGGTGGTAGTCAGCGTTCGTTCCGCAGCCCAGGATCCGTTACGCCAACCGGATGAGGAACAACTGTCGGCTTGCCTCCGGGGTGGACATAAGATCCTGTGGCCTAACAGGTGATGCAACAAAAGTATCCGTGATCCAGCGTTAGGCGATTGCCTACCACGGCGATGTCTATCTGGCCATGACGGTTGCTCCCTCAGTGATAGTCCCTAGGAACGGCACCCCGCTGCCTATCATTTCTCGACATCCGATGACTTGGCTCGACCGACCACTCATTGGGCAGGCCTGGCACGTACTGGCCAAGGGAAATCATAGCAGTTCGGGCGCTTCTCCCCACCTCGTGCTGGCAGACGGGGCTGTGCTCATGAGGCACTGCCCTATCAACCCACCTCGCATTGAACGGAGACGGATCCATGGCAGACGGAAACCTGAACGGGCTGAAGGTGGCCATTCTGGTCACGGACGGGTTTGAGCAGGTCGAACTGCTCGAACCCCGAAGGGCCTTGGATGAGGCCGGGGCCGAAACCCTGGTCGTTTCACCCAAAGGCGACCGAGCGCGAGGTTGGAACTTTACCGATTGGGGCGATGAGGTTGCAGTAGACGTGCCCCTCGACCAAGCGAAGCCTGACGACTTCGACGCCCTTCTGCTGCCAGGCGGCGTGATCAATCCCGACAGGCTGCGGATGGATGACAACGCGATCGCCTTCGTGCAGGCGTTTGTTGATGCCGGAAAGCCGGTGGCCAGCATCTGCCATGGTCCCTGGACCCTGATCGAGACCGGCAAGATGCAGGGACGGCGCATGACCTCCTGGCCATCACTCCAAACCGATCTGGAGAACGCTGGAGCCCACTGGGTCGACCAAGCGAGCGTCGTCGACGGCAATCTAATTACCAGCCGCATGCCCGATGACATCCCAGCCTTCAACCGCGACATGATTGGCCTGTTCAACCAGGCCCGCACACGACGGCCGGCGGCATGAGTGCCGTCCGACTGGAGCCGGGCAGGGTGGAACAGCGTCCCTTCGGTCCCACGCAGGGCGGTGATCGGTGAAGCCCACCGCGCCGCCGCAATCAGCAGCTTCCGCGGGGGCGATCTTGGCCAAGCCGATGCTGTGTGCCCGAGGTCATGAAGCATCGCTGCTGGTGAGGTCCCCGGCTCCTGAATAACCCAAACCACTTGATCGCAGAAAGAAGCACTCGATGCGCATCGCACAGGTCGCCCCGCTGGCAGAAGCCGTACCGCCCAAGCTCTACGGCGGCACCGAACGGGTTGTCTCCTGGCTCACAGAGGAGCTGGTGGCTCAGGGACACGAGGTGACACTCTTCGCGAGCGGCGACTCCGTGACATCGGCTCATCTTGTCCCCTGTACCCCGTGCAGTCTGCGCCTGTCCGGCATTCGTGATCATACCGCGAGCCATCTGGTGATGCTGGACAAGGTCCGGGCCCGCGCGGATGCCTTTGACGTGATCCACTTCCACGTCGACCTCCTCCAGCACGTGTTGTTCCGGGACATCGCTCACAAGTGCCTCACGACCTTGCATGGACGACTTGATTGGCCCGACTTCATGCCGGTGTTTCGAACCTTTCGCGAGATGCCGCTGGTGTCCATCTCCAACAGTCAGCGGCTCCCCATGCCGCCAGACGTGAGCTGGCTTGCGACTGTTCATCACGGCCTGCCTTCAACCGTTTGCCCGTTCGATGCGCGTGGTGGCGACTATCTGGCCTTCCTTGGTCGCATTTCGCCCGAAAAGCGGCCCGACCGGGCCATCGAGATTGCCAAACGCGCAGGTGTCCCGCTCAAGATCGCCGCCAAGGTCGACAAGGCGGACCAAGAGTATTTCGAGGTCATCCGCCCGCTGCTGGATCATCCGCTCGTCGAGTTCGTCGGGGAGATCGACGAGAGTGCAAAATGCGACTTCCTCGGGCATGCACGCGCTCTTCTATTCCCGATCAACTGGCCCGAGCCGTTTGGCCTCGTGATGATCGAGGCCATGTCGGCTGGCACGCCTGTGATTGCCTGGCGCAACGGTTCGGTGCCTGAAGTCATTGCCGATGGCGTTTCAGGACGAGTAGTGGAATCTGTTGATGAGGCCGTCGCTGCGGTTGAGACCGTTGACGCTATCAACCGCTCCGCCGTTCGGGCTCACTTCGAGCAGCACTTCACCGTCTGCCGCATGGTGGCAGGCTATCTTGCCGCCTATAAGCTCTTGCTCAACCGAAGTGCCACCCCAAGTCCAGTCAAGCTAACGTCGCCGACATACCCTGCAAACGCCCTCAGCCGATCCGCCGAGTTGCGGGGCCGGCGATGACATCTCGGAAGATCGCGAGCAGTGGCTCAGGTGTTCTTTCGAACGTTGTTCCCCAGCAACATGCATAGCGGAGAGTTATGTCACGATGGAACCTTTCCTACAGGACATGGCCATGATCAGAAGAGCCTAATTGACGTCACGTCAGCAGTCAGATTCAGTCAGTCAATGTCGAGCTGATGTTGGTCGAGACGAATGGTACCAGCGCGTCAACAGCAACGGGGGTCGGTATGAACGATCGCGTCACCGGGCCGTCTTCGGACCACACAGAGCCTGTCTCGGAGCAACTTTCCGAAGGCTACATCGAGGCGCAGAACTCCTTAGTGGAGCGCACCTTGCGAACGCTGAAGACCGGCGACGCCTTCGCCGTGCTCGATAGCAATGGAGACTGTGGCATCATGCAGCCCAGTCCGGAAGGATTGTTCTTTCAGGATACGCGTTACCTGTCACGGTTCGTGTTGCGGTTTGACGGCAAGCGGCCGCTGCTGTTGGGCTCGGTCATTCAGGACGACAACGCGGCACTCACTGTTGATCTGACGAACCCCGACATCCGGCCTGGAACGGAAACCGCGCTCCCGCGCGATATTGTCGCGCTCAGCCGGACCAAGTTCCTTTGGCAGGGGGTCCTCTTCGAGCGGATTGGCCTTTGCAACTACGACACTCGCCGGCGCGTCTTCCACCTCGAATGTCGTTTCGCCGCCGACTTTCGAGATCTGTTCGAGGTCCGGGGCATGCAGAGGGCGCGTCGCGGCCGCCATTCCGTCGAGACGCTGGCTCCCGATCGCGTCGTCTTCAGCTACGAGGGACTCGACGGGATCGTGCGGCAGACCGTGCTGCGCTTCGAGCCATGGCCGACGCAACTCGGGGCCGACCGGGTTGTCTACGAGATAGCCCTGGAGCCCGACGAGCGCCGTTCAGTCCTGATCACGGTGGCCTGTGAGGAGCAGAAGTCTGGGGAGGCTATTAGCTCCAGGGCACCGAACTTCCTGAAAGCGTTGCGTGACAACCGCCGGGCCTTGCGAGCGGCGACACGACAGATCACTAAGGTGAAGACCTCGAATAGCCTGTTCAACGAGATCATCTCGCGATCATCATCAGACATGTACATGCTGGTCACACCGACCGAGCATGGGTTGTACCCGTATGCCGGTATACCCTGGTACAGCACAGTGTTCGGACGCGACGGGATTATCACAGCAATGATGCTCCTGTGGGCGGATCCATCGATTGCCAAAGGGGTGCTGCGCTATTTGGCCGGGATGCAGGCCACCGAGGTCGATCCTGCCGCGGACGCTCAGCCCGGCAAGATCCTGCACGAGCGCCGCCTGGGCGAGATGGCCCAGCTCGGTGAGGTGCCGTTCCGGCGCTACTATGGCACTGTGGACGCCACCCCCCTTTTCGTCATGCTAGCCGGTCAGTACTACGAGCGCACTGGTGATCGCGAAACTATCGAGGCGATCTGGCCCAATATCGAAGCGGCCCTGCGCTGGTGTGATGTGTACGGCGACCGCGATGGCGATGGCTTTGTCGAGTATCACCGGGAAACTGAAAAGGGGCTTGCCAACCAGGGCTGGAAGGACAGCCACGATTCCATCTTCCACGCCGATGGCTCGGGAGCCGAGGGCCCCATCGCCCTATGCGAGGTGCAGGCTTATGTCTTCGCGGCCAAACAGGCGGCGGCGCGACTTGCGCATGCACTCCATCGGCACGATCTCGGCGACAGACTTGCCAGAAAAGCCGGCAACCTTCGGGAGAGGTTCGAGGCCGCGTTCTGGTGCGAGGAGATCGGCACCTACGCCTTGGCGCTTGATGGAGCCAAGCGGCCTTGTCGCGTACGGACGTCAAATGCCGGGCATGCCTTGTTTGCCGGGATTGCCGCTCCGGACCGCGCCCGCCGCGTTGCCACGACGCTGCTGAGCCCCGATTTGTTCAGCGGCTGGGGCATTCGTACCCTGGCGCGAGGCGAAGCCCGCTACAATCCGATGTCGTATCACAACGGCTCGGTTTGGCCCCATGACAACGGGCTGATCGCCCTGGGGCTCGCACGGTATGGCTTGAAGGCTGACGCGGCGCAAGTCTTCAAGGCCATGTTCGAGGTGGCCACCTATCAGGAGTCCCGTCGTCTGCCCGAGCTGTTCTGCGGTTTCACGCGCCGGCGCCATCGTGGACCGACAGCGTATCCCGTGGCCTGCTCGCCGCAGGCTTGGGCTGCGGCAACGCCGTTTGCGCTCCTCCAGGCCACCTTGGGGCTGGAACTCGACTACCAAGGCAACACGGTCCACTTCAACGATCCGATTCTGCCGGATTTCCTAGGCGAGGTTTTGATCCGAGGGCTGCACCTGAATGCATCAAGCTTTACCCTGAGTTTGCACCGGCACGAGCAGGATATGTCGCTCAATGTGCTGGAGCGTGGAGGCGATGCCCGTGTCATCCTCTTGAAATAAGAGAGCACAAGGAAATGTGGAGTAACAACGTTGCATGTAACTCTGGCTTTCGGAAGCCCTGCTGCGGTTGGGCCGGATCGCCGCCTTCCGGAGGGTCCCTCTCGCTGTCTGCACCACAGATCCTTATGCTTGTCATGTCCACCGCAGCAACAGGATCAGCATCGCATCTCAGAGGTGGATCTGACGATTGGAACGTTGAAACGATGTCGTCGGATCTTACTTCTGAAGGCCTACGACAGTGTCGTTGAAACACGCGATTCGATCGGTCTGTATCTGACCTTTTGCAATACCCGGAGGCCTCATTGGAGCCTCGACCGGAGGACACCCGTTCAGGCTTAATCAAGCGGCTCCCGCAACGCGCGGCAGCGTACCCCCGGCATACGCTCCACTTAGCAAACCAAAACCGCTGTTCAAACAAACGGAGCCACCTAACAACCTCACGACAGAGGGCTTTAGGGTCATTGTGTTCCTTACGAAGATACGATCATCTGCAACCGAAGAGGCAGCTCATGTCGCACGCAAAACTCTTCACCCCCTTCCGGATCGGAGATCTCGAACTCACTAACCGGATCGTCATAGCACCCATGTGCCAGTACTCGGCTGAGAACGGCTGCATGACCGACTGGCACCTGATCCACTTGGGCCAGCTTGCACTGTCGGGCGCGGCGCTCCTGACCGTCGAGGCGACGGCAGTTCTGCCTGAAGGCAGGATCACCTATGGGGATGTGGGCCTCTATTCCGATGAATGCGAGGCTGCCATGCGACGCGTCCTGGACGGCATCCGCCGCTGGTCCGACATGCCGATCGCGATCCAACTGGGCCATGCCGGGCGCAAGGCTTCCACGGAGGTGCCCTGGAAAGGCGGCAAACAAATCCCGCCCGACCATGCCAATGGTTGGCAGACAGAAGCGCCTTCGGCGATCCCTCACGACGTCGGCGAGGTTCCGCCGAAGGCCCTTGATGAGGACGGCCTCAAGCGGGTGAGAGATGCCTTTGCCGATGCGGCAACACGCGCAGCCCGGCTCGGCATCGACGCCGTTCAGATCCATGTGGCGCACGGCTATCTGCTCCACCAGTTTCTCTCACCCCTGTCGAACCAGCGGGATGACAGTTATGGCGGCTCCCTGGAGAACCGGATCCGCTTCCCGCTCGAAGTGTTCGACGCCGTTCGCGCCGCCTTTCCGGCAGAGCGCCCGGTGACGGTGCGCGTATCAGGCACGGATTGGGCCGAGGGTGGTTGGACAATCGAAGAGACGCTGGTTTTCGCCAAAGCGCTCAAAGCACACGGCGGCAGCGGAATCCACGTGTCGAGCGGTGGATTGACGCCGGCGCAGAAGATCCCGGTGGGGCCGAGCTACCAAGTACCGCTGGCCCGTTCCCTCAAATCGGTCGGAATGCCCGTCATCGCCGTAGGCCTCATCACCGACTATGTGCAGGCGGAATCCATTCTGGTCACGGGTGATGCGGATCTGATCGCCCTTGCCCGCGCGGTACTCTACGATCCCCGCTGGCCTTGGCACGCAGCCGCGTATTTCGGTGCCTCTGTCAAGACACCGCCCCAGTATCTTCGTTCCCAGCCACGGCCACACCCCAATCTCTTCACGGTGCGGGCGGACAACTGAACATCGGCGGGTCAATAGGATTCAAACGCTATCGCTGGCCGGCTTGACCGGGTCTGTGGCTCATCGGGACAGCACCTGGCATTGTCCGCACCTTCTTATCCTGATCAACCCGCTGTGCACCGGGACTACTTTGACAGGGCGCGCGTCGCGCCGATAAGTCAGACAGTTCCGGAGCCAGGTGAGCGCAGCGACGGCACGACTGCATAACCCTATCGGGAAGTCAACCTACATAATTCTCCACAACCGCGAGCGATACTGACCATGGTCTTGCTACGCTTCTGATACTGCTGGCGAATTCATCACGCTGGGGTTCGAGCCATCATGAGCTTGACGATGCGGATTGACGCGTTCGTGCAAGTGGTGTGCTAGGGAACCAGGCGCCGAGCTGCACGAGGTTCATGGCGGCTGCCGTGAGCACGTGTTGTAGATGCGTCTTGGCCAACCCGATGTGGCGTGAGCGCCGGAGGTGCAGGTTCGGTCACCTGCCGATATCGTTCCCTCAGTCCCGGCGCGCTGCTGATACTCTCGTGCGAAAGCGGGCTACGCCTCAAGCTCGCGAGCCGCTTCAAGGGTCTCTTGTTCCTCTTGTTATCTCGCCTTCGAGCATCTCCTGCATGACGGCGCGCACGATCTCGCGCAGGCTGTCCGGGTGGTGGTTCAGAAGGTCCTTGATGGCAGCGGTAGCAGGTTTATCCTTGGTGCTGGTCATGGTGGGGCTCCTCTCGGAGTGCGTTACGTCGAACATCACCATCCTGGCACAACCGCCCCGCTCAGGCCATTTGCAGAACCTTCACCACACTACTGACAGCAGCGGTTGCCCGGTGCAGCAATCCCGCAGGGGATAGGGGCTACCGCGTCGACTTCCGGGTAATCGGGATTGCGGATCGGGTCGAGCGCTCGGTATCGACCCATGGCCGGCCTATGTTCGAGAACGGTCGGCCGTGGGTGGGATCCACCGGCCCTGCGTGAGGCCGAGGAGCGTTTACGGCAGTTCGCCAAGCACTCCAGCAACGTGCTGTGGATCCTCGATGCCGCGACAATGCGGCTCATCAGAGCCAACTGAAGCGCCTAAAGTCAGCGAGGCGGGCCCAACGCTCCTTCTTCGTTCCCGATCAGGTTGCAAAGCTCGTCCACCATCCTGTCGGCACCAACCCTGCCGATCAACGCACGTCTCGAGCCGAGCCTTTGCGACTTGGGCAGACGTAATGCACCTGGTGGCTGTTTGCGGACCAGCCGCTCCAGTGAAGCTTTGCCGCCCCAAGTTCCTAACCGATGATGCCTCAGCGGTGACGTCCATGATCTCCCCGGTGAGGGTCCTTGCCCGCAGCTTGGCTACTGCCGCCGCCGCGTGGGCTCTTGGGTTGATCGGCGTCCTTGTTGTGGTGGCCACTGTAATTTCCACCGTGCTTACTCTTCTGCGATTCGTCTTTGCGCCCGAGTTTGGCCATGGCAGCCCTCCTTCGGTTCTTGTCCTGTCTTGTCGGAAACGATGCTGAGATCGTGTGGTTCCGGGGAAGCATGCCCGCTTCGGAGAGAAATTGGTGCATCTCAGTGTCATTGATGAAGAGCTTGCAACCTGACGCTGATCGCAACTTCAAGAGTGCGCTTCGCTCCCCGTGTCGGCATCCCATAAAGTGGCTGCATTTAGGTGTTTATAGAAATCGAACACCACTCGTCGGATGGCTCAGATTACGGGACCCGGAGAATGCAGCTCAGCGAGACGGCCTGTGAGATTCTGGATCTTTTCCGCGAGACACACCGCAAGCCCGGCGCGCGCATGATAATGACAACGTTGGAGGCGCGCTTCGGTACGGATCCCGCTGTTGCAGTGTCTGTTTCCGAGTTGACCCACCTCGGTTACGTGACCGCGCCCGACGCCGGGACAATCGAACTGACGGCCCGCGGCTTCGACGCGGTACAAAGCGGCGATTATCGGGACAACCCAAATAATGGCAGGACCTGACAAGGATCGCTTCAAATGCCGCGTGCCTGAGTTAGCTTGCCTTGGCCTCATCTTCGAACTCGGGCTCATCCGTGTCGAAGAGGTCTGTGGCGTCGACAAAGTAGGGTCCGACCTTTGGATCAACGCTTTCCAGCGCCTCGATCGTCTCAACCATGCCTTTCGCGATGGCCAGCATCGGCGCGGTGAAGCCCGGCCAGATGCGCTGGAACGATTGTCCCCAGCCGAGAGGACCGCAACACCAACCGGTGATGTGCGGCTTGTTGGACCTGCCCCCAGATGTGATCCACGGCTTATGCAACTTTCCGGGCTAGGTAAGTTTGTCGGG
>NZ_JAGPUP010000421.1:0-10391 GCF_018069605.1 Microvirga sp. HBU67558
CATCGTGGCGATTACGCCGGACGGACAGCTGTATGCGCGCCATTTCCGCACCTCCATCTCGAGCCACTGTGTCATTCAGGCCCTGCGCTTCTTCCGCCGCAAGATCGGCACGCCGCTGCTGGTGGTGTGGGATCGGCTCAACGCGCACCGCTCCCGAGCAACCGCGGCCTTCATTGCGGCCCACCCGCAGGACTATGCGGTCGCCTATCTGCCAGCCTACGCCCCCGAGTTGAATCCGGAAGAGCAGTGCAATGCCCTCGTCAAGCGTGCCATGGCAAACGCTCTGCCCGACTCAATCAACGACCTGCATCGGCTCGCCCGTCGTGAGTTCGGCCGGCTGAAGCGTCACCCTGAGATGATCGTCCGCTTCTTCCGCCACGCAGGCCTCTCCGTTACCGGCATCGCGTGAAGATCATTAGGCGCGCCGGGAGCGCCGGACCATCCTGCTCGTGGATGAGACCGGCCACAGCTTCCGCGCCCGACCGGGTACGACCTGGGCCCGGCGCGGGATCACCCCGATCCTCCAGCGGGTGGGCAAGCGGCGCGAGGTGTCGAGCATTGTGGCGATCACGCCCGACGGGCGGCTCTATGCCAGACACGTCCGCACCTGCGTCTCGAGCCAGACCGTGATCTCGGCCCTGCGCTACTTCCGCCGCAAGATCGGCACGCCCCTGCTGGTGGTGTGGGATCGGCTCAATGCCCATCGGTCACAAGCGACCACCGCCTTCATCGCAGCCCACCCGCAGGATTATGCGGCGGCCTACCTGCCGGCCTATGCGCCCGAGCTCAACCCGGAGGAGCAGTGCAATGCCTGCGTCAAGCGCGCCATGGAGAACGCCCTACCTGGATCCGTCGCGGACCTGCACCGTCTGGTCCGCCGCGAATTCAGCCAGCTTCAGCACCAACCTGAGATGATCGTCAGCTTCTTTCGCCACGCAGGGCTCTCCGTTGCAGGAATACCGTGAGGATCATTAGACGAACTGTTCGAAGGACGCGTTCGGACTCGACTATCGACGCCGTTGAGCAGGAGGTCTTTGCAGCGGATGTTGTCATTGGTGCGGTGCTCGTTCCTGGCGAAGTGCGCCGAAACTCGTCAGTCGCGGCATGTTGAGCTCGATGCGCAAAGGCTCGGTGATTGTGGATGTCACGATCGATCAGGGTAGATGCTTTGAGACCTCGCGCCCGACGCGCACGCTGATCCAACGTACGAGGTGGATGGCGTCATTCATTACTACGTCGCCAACATGCCGGGAGCAGTCCCGCTGACCTCAAGCAAGGCCCTGAATAACGCCACGTTGCCCCTTGGTTTTGCGCTCGCCAGCAAGGGGTTTGCCGCCGTGCTCGAGAATCCGCATCTGCGTGCCGGCCTCAATGTCTATCGCGGCCGGCTCACCAACAAGGCCGTGGCCGAGAGCCTCTGCCTGCCATTCTCACCGATCGAACCGGCTGCGGCCTGATCCAAGAGATCCCGACTGGGATGAAACCGCAAGTCCACTGTCGAGAGGCCAAGCGCATTGACGCATTCCGGAGCTGAAAGACTTCAGCCATCAAACGGCTCAAACGCTCTGCGAACACAGCTCATCGATATCGCCCATTGCGATGAGCGCCAGCTTCTGGTGTCCCTGGTCCCTCAGCAGGTCCGCTGCCCGCCACGCTCTTGAACCGCTGCGGCAGCAGAGCACAACCCGGCTCAATTGTGAGACATCCCGGCTCTGCTCAACGATCGTGTCAATGGTTGCGCGGCGGGCCTGCGGAAATGGCGAGACCGACACCTCAGCAAGGCTTCTGAGCTCGAAGACAATGTCGTTGGCGGTGACATCAGATTGCGCGATAAAGGGCGGCGCGGAACCAGGCGCCTCCGGCGCATCCAGGAACGAAAATCCGCCAAACTCTAGCTTTTGCAGATCCGCCGAAATCAACTGCCCAAGTGGTGACGGATCAAGGCCCAGAATCAGTGCTAACACCATCTGCGCCTGCAAGCCACCGAGCATGCCCGCAACAGAGCCTAGAACCCCTAGCGTGGCACAGTTCCCGAGGTTCTGAGGAATATCCGGAAATAGGGAGCGGTAGCTCGGAGCGCCGGCACAGAAGGCGCCAACATAGCCTTTCAAGCCTACACAGGACGCACTGACCAAAGGTTTGCATGCTGCCTTACAGGCATCGCTCAGAATGTACGTGACCGCGATGCTATCGGCGGCATCCACAATGACATCCGCGCCCCTCACGAGACCCTGTGCTGCGGCGGGATCAAGATAGATGGCAAGCGCGTCAACGATCACTGACGGATTGAGAGCTTTGAGTGCCGTCTGAGCCACCTCGACCTTCAGCTGACCAATGTCGGTCTTGCGATAAAGGGGCTGCCGGTGAAGGTTGCTCTCGTCAACGCGGTCATGGTCGACGAGCGTGAGGCGTCCGACACCGGCGGCCGTGAGATATTGCAGGACGGGACATCCAAGGCCGCCGGCCCCGACGACCAGCACCGAGGATGACGCAAGCTTGGCCTGGCCAGTCTCGCCCACCTCCGGGAGCACGATCTGTCGTGCATAGCGAGTAGTCATCCCATAATCCTCGTCAATGCGATCCAACGGCGGGTTTGTTGCTCCGGGTCCGGGTGCCGGAGAATGTCCGTCACCACCGCCGCACTGTCAGCGCCAGCATCCAGAACGCCTGGGATGCGGTCGATGGTGAGCCCACCGATCGCAACGAGTGGAATCTCGCCAATGAGCTGCTTCCATTCCGTGATGCGGCGCAGGCCTTGGGGAGCCCAGGGCATCTGCTTCAGGTCTGTCGGAAAGATGGGTCCCAGAGCAACGTAGTCCGGCGCAGCTGAGAGCGCCTGCTTGAGTTCGCTGTGGTCATGCGTACTCACACCCAGCCGAATGCCCGCCTTTCGAATGGCCGGCAGATTCGCGCCCGCGAGATCTTCCTGTCCGAGGTGAACGAAGGTGCAGCCTTTCGCAATGGCAAGCCTCCAATGATCGTTGACCACGAGTTGAGCGCCATGCTGTTCGCAACAGATCTTCGCCTCTCTAATCTGACGTGCGATTGCGGCATCGGACACATTCTTGATGCGAAGTTGAATGAGTTTTACGCCGAGCGGCATTAGGCGTCGCACCCAATCCGCGTTATCGACAATGAGATAGAAGGGGTCGAGCACGAGGGTCATGCCAGCAACGCCCTGCCAAAAACCGGAGTCGACGGGCGCGCCATCTCCCGTGGTTCCATCGGAATGGCGCGCTGTGCCAGCAGTCCAGCCTCAACCGCCAGGGCGAATGCCTTGGCCATCCCGACCGGATCACCGGCCTTGGCGACCGCGGTGTTCAAAAGAACTGCGTCGACTCCAAGCTCCATCGCTGCTGCGGCGTGTGAGGGCAGTCCAATTCCTGCATCGACCACAAGCGGCACATCGGGAAAGTGGGCCCGGAGCATCTTCAACCCGAAGACATTATTGAGACCTCTGCCTGAGCCGATCGGTGCACCCCAAGGCATCAGAACGCGACAGCCCGCCGCGAGCAGGCGTTCGGCCACAACGAGGTCCTCCGTCGTATATGGAAAGACCTGGAAGCCTTCTTCAGTCAGAACTCGCGCGGCTTCGACCAAGCCGAAGACGTCCGGCTGGAGGGTATCCTCCTCGCCGATCACCTCGAGTTTGATCCACGGCGTCCCGAAGACCTCCCGGGCCATATGGGCCGTCGTGACCGCCTCCTTGACCGTGCGGCACCCAGCAGTGTTGGGCAGAACGCGTGTGCCAAGATCGCGAATGATAGACCAGAAGGCCTGTCCTGCCAGATTGCCGCTCGCCTCGCGCCGGAGCGAGACAGTCACCACCTCCGCACCCGAGGCTTGAACTGCCGCTGCCACGATGGCGGGGGATGGATACTGGGCGGTTCCCAGCATCAAGGGTGACGCAAGTTCGACATTATACAACAGCATGCCTCAGCCTCCCTGCATCGGCGCGAGAACTTCGATGCGATCGCCGTCGTTCAGCGCGATGGCCGATCGTTGGGATGCGGGCACAAACCGTTCATTGACGGCCGTGGCCACAACGGCATCGCCGAAGTCGAGCTCACACAGAGCGCGCGACAGGAGCCGCTCCTCAATCTCACGCTCCTCACCATTCACGATAATCCTCATGCGTCATCTCCATAGTCGCTCTAGGTGGAATACTGCATCGGCGACCCGGGTCGCGAAGGCAGGAGCGAGCAAAAATCCGTGACGGTACAGGCCGTTGAAGTAGATCGTTCGGCCGCAGTCCCGGATCGCGGGCAGGTTGTCAGGAAAGGCGGGCCTGACATCGGCGCCAAACTCGACAATCTCGGCCTCGCCGAAGGCCGGATGGACAGAGTACGCTCCGTTGAGGAGCTCGACCGCCGAGCGCACTGTGACACGACTTCGATCTGAGCTCTCAATCATCGTCGCTCCGATCATGAAGAGCCCCTTCTCACGCGGCACGATGTAGAGAGCGATGCGCGGATGCAGGAGGCGGACAGGACGCTGGAGGGAGATCTCGTGTGTTCTGACAAGCAGCATCTCGCCCTTGACGCCGCGCAAGTCCGGAAGATCGCCCTGTGCGGCAAAGCCGCGACAGTCGATGATGCGATCCACATCGCTATCCCCGGTAGGGGCCTCGGCACCAAACCGTAGAGAGACACCAAAGTCTACAAGACGCGCGGCGAGTGCGGTCAGTGCGCTCCGGGGGTCAAGGTGTGCTTCGTCCGCGAAGAACAGGCCTTTGTGGAAACGTCCTGCCAGATCAGGCTCGAGATCAGCAATCCGATCCCCGTCGACCCAGTCAAAGCGTTCCGTTCGGCGCGCAAAGTGAGTGAGGTCGCCCGCGTCGCGGGGCCGGGCGATCACCAACGTACCCTTGCGGGTGGTCCCTGGACATCGCCGCAGCCACCAATCGATCGCACGACGGCCCAGTTCTGCCACGACAGGTTCCGAGCTCTCGCGCTCACACCAGGGCGCGAGCATTCCGCCCGCACACCAGGAGCAGGCAGCCGCACCGAGGTGCGGGCCACGGTCAATCACCTCAACCCTGGCGCCCCGCTCGGCCAACTCCAGCGCCGCTGTCAGGCCAGCGACTCCGGCGCCAATGACACGGATACGCATTGCGCTACTCCGCGGCGGGGACGTAGAGTTGTCCGCCGCCAGCCAGGAACTCGCGGCTCTTAGCGCGCATGCCGGCTAATTGCTCCTGAACCTCAGAGGTCATCGCCGCCACTTCGGCCCGCAGATCCTGCGTGATCTTCATCGAGCAGAACTTCGGGCCGCACATCGAGCAGAAATGCGCCGCCTTGTGTGCGTCCTTCGGCAAGGTCTCGTCATGATAGGCACGAGCCGTGTCTGGATCGAGGGAGAGATTGAACTGATCCTCCCAGCGGAAGTCGAAGCGGGCCCGGGACAAGGCGTCGTCCCGAACCTGTGCGGCCGGATGTCCCTTCGCAAGGTCGGCAGCATGGGCTGCGATCTTGTAGGTGATCACTCCGGTCTTCACATCGTCCCGGTTTGGCAGCCCCAGATGTTCCTTGGGTGTCACGTAGCAGAGCATCGCCGTGCCAAACCAGCCGATCATGGCGGCGCCGATGCCGGACGTGATGTGGTCATATCCCGGTGCGATGTCTGTGGTGAGTGGACCAAGGGTGTAGAAGGGCGCTTCGTCGCATTCGCGGAGTTGCTTGTCCATATTGACTTTGATCTTGTGCATCGGCACATGGCCGGGCCCTTCGATCATGACTTGGCAGCCCTTTTTCCACGCAACCTTTGTGAGCTCTCCCAGGGTCTCGAGTTCCGCGAACTGTGCCGCATCGTTCGCATCGGCGATCGATCCAGGGCGCAGTCCATCGCCCAACGAGAAGGAGACGTCATAGGCCCGCATGATGTCGCAGATCTCATCAAAGCGCTCGTAGAGGAAGCTTTCCTTGTGATGCGCCAGGCACCAGCGCGCCATGATCGAGCCGCCACGGGAGACGATGCCCGTGACGCGGTTGGCCGTGAGCGGCACATAAGGCAGGCGCATGCCCGCATGAATGGTGCAGTAATCGACGCCCTGTTCGGCCTGTTCGATCAACGTGTCCTTGAACACCTCCCAATCGAGCTTCACCGGATCACCGCCCACCTTCTCCAGGGCCTGGTAGATCGGCACTGTGCCGATGGGCACCGGCGAGTTGCGCAGGATCCAGGAGCGGATGTTGTGGATGTTGCGGCCCGTGGAGAGATCCATCACTGTGTCGGCGCCCCAGCGGATCGCCCAGACGAGCTTTTCCACCTCGTCGGCTGCCGTCGAGACCACGGCGGAGTTGCCGATATTGGCGTTGATCTTGACCAGGAAGTTGCGCCCGATTGCCATCGGCTCCAGTTCCGGATGGTTGATGTTGGCCGGAATGATGGCGCGGCCTCGGGCTACCTCCTGGCGCACGAACTCGGGCGTGATGAAGGGGGGAATGGCAGCCCCGAAGCTCTCGCCATCGGCAATCTTTGCCTCCGCGTTCGCCAGCATCGCTTCGCGGCAGAGGTTCTCTCGGTGCGCGACGTAGATCATTTCCTCTGTGATGACCCCGGCCCGGGCGAACTCGTATTGGGTTACGAGTTGACCGGAAGCGGCACGGCGCACGACG
Organism: Microvirga sp. HBU67558; assembly: GCF_018069605.1. Taxonomy (NCBI): domain Bacteria; kingdom Pseudomonadati; phylum Pseudomonadota; class Alphaproteobacteria; order Hyphomicrobiales; family Methylobacteriaceae; genus Microvirga; species Microvirga sp. HBU67558. Next base: position 6,618 of record NZ_JAGPUP010000421.1, read on the forward strand.
CGCTCGGCCGGGCATGGCGCCACAAGTGCGTCGGCCGAGACGTTTCCGTTGTCCTCAGGTTTCACGGGCCGCGGCGCGACCGCCGCATAGTTCCGCGCTGTGATCCACGGCTCGCGCACGAGCGGAAGACCTTTAGCGAGATCGATGGCTGCATCGTCCTGGGTATAAGGGCCGGAGGAGTCGTAAACGCGCACATGCGCTTCGCTGGGATCCGTCAGGATAATCGCGCGGAAGGGAACCCGGATATCTGGGCGATCTGCCGGCATGGCATAGACCTTGCATAATCCCTGAATCGGGCCAGTGGTGACGGACTGGGGAGCGCCCTTGGGCTTGTCGATATGAACCATCACTGGATCTCTCCTCTTGGACAAAGGGAGATCCGGGCAAAGCGAGCTGAGGGATTCGTTGTGTTGCTCGATAGTTCCAGTCCCTCCGCCGGTACGACCCGGATCAGGTTCAAGGGTCACGGCGAATCAGCCGACTCTCAGCCCCTTACAGGGCTCCCCTCGGAACGGATGCGATCCTCGTGGACGTAATCTCAGCTGTCAAGAGCGGAACTGAGCTGACAAGATTGGTTCTTGTCAAAGGATGGCGGAGCAATTATTACGGCGGCATCTCCTTGGGGTGCCCGTTCGCGCTGAGAGGTCTCGCCGAGACCAACCCATCGAACCTGATCCGGATTATGCCGGCGGAGGGATTGCGAGATGACGAGCAAACCAGCGTCCCTATCGGATGCTTTCAGTCTTCCAGAATTGTCCGGGCATCTGCTCAACCGCCTTCGCGGTGAGCGCACGCGCGTGCATGCGATCACGAGCGCAGTGGCACAAACCCTCACAGCCAATCTTCTGCTCGCCGCTGGCGGGATTCCATCGCTGACCGTCGCATTAGCGGAAGTCCCGGCTTTTACCAGCCGCTCCGCCGCGCTTCTCGTCAATCTGGGCACGCTCGACGCTGACCGCCGTGCCGCGATCCCACAAGCTATCGCGACCGCGCACGCTCATGCCAAGCCCTGGGTACTCGATCCAGTCTTCGCCGACGCCTCCCCACCCCGCCAGAAGTTTGCCCGCGCCTGTCTTGCGGGCAGGCCGCGTGTCCTTCGCTGCGATGCGGGCGAGCTCGCGGCTCTCGCCGGCAAGGATGCGACGCCTGAAACCGTGCAGTCCTTCGCCAAAGCTCAAGGCACGGTCGTGGCCCTAACCGGCGCGGTCGACTTGATTACGGATGGCGCCCGCATCATTCGCGTCAAGAACGGTCACTCGCTGATGACCCGCGTGACCGCCATGGGATGCGCCGGAACCGCCCTCGTGGCAGCCTTCACGGCCCTGCATAGCAGCGCACTCGAAGCGGCGGCTGCGGCTCTGCTCGTCACGCGCGTCGCAGGCGAGATCGCCGCGCGGGGCGCAAGGGGGCCGGGGACATTCCAGCCGGCTTTCCTCGACGCACTCTTCAATCTCGATACGCCAACTCTCATCACTCATGGGAGGGTCTCATAACCACAGGTGATCTCAGGCGCTACGATATCATCGATCCGGAAAGGACGGGCAGCTGGGGTCCTGTTGCGCTCGTCCGGCAAGCTGCCACTGGCGGCTGCGGCATATGGTAAATCAGGCCCTGAACTCGCGGAATGCTCCGGCATGACCGCTGTCGCCGTCACTATTGCGGGCTCGGATTCAGGGGGCGGCGCCGGCATCCAGGCAGACCTCAAGACCTTTTCGGCGCTAGGCGTCTACGGTGCCAGTGTGATCACTGCGCTCACGGCGCAGAACACCCTTGGCGTTCAGGGCATTCACGATGTTCCGCCCGCCTCCGTCAAGCAGCAGATCGACAGCGTCTTCTCCGATCTCACAGTCAATGCGGTAAAGATCGGCATGCTATCACAACCCGCTGTCATCGAAGTTGTGGCGGAAGGCCTTGCGCACTACAGCGCCGCGCGGATCGTACTTGATCCCGTGATGCTGGCGGCAAGTGGCAATCGACTGCTCGTGCCGCAGGCCATTGACACGCTGCGGCGCATCTTGCTTCCCATGGCGCTGCTCGTCACACCCAATCTTCCGGAGGCCGCAGCCCTCCTCGATGAGCCGCCGGCCCAGGACGAGCAGACCATGTGCCGCCAGGCTGAACGCATCCTCGCTTTGGGTCCCAAAGCTGTTCTGGTGAAAGGTGGCCACGGCACAGGACTGGAGAGCACCGACATTCTCATGAATCAGCACGGCATGCAGCGCTTTGCAGCTCCTCGCATCGGCACGCGCAACACGCATGGCACCGGCTGCACCCTGTCCTCGGCCATTGCAGCCGGGCTTGCCAAAGGTCTATCGCTCGGCGACGCGGTTACTGTGGCCAAGAGCTTCATCAGCGCCGCCATCGGGGCTTCCGATGAACTCCAGATCGGACGCGGGCCCGGACCCGTGCATCATTTCCATGCCACTTGGTCCTAAGCGCTCACACGGTGCGGCGCTTGGGGCTGGAGCCTGCGTTTTCGCGACTCTCATGGTCGTGCGCGCAAGGCTTCCGCCGGCGCATGGTCACCTCGTGGCCAAGAACCGTACCGGCCTCGGAACTGCAAGACCGAAGAGGCGATTGACGAGGCGTATTTCGCCTGTCGCTCGACATCCCCGCCTGTTGTAATGACCGCGGCGGATTATGCGCATGATTCTTAAAACCCGTATGCCGCTCGCAGTCCTTGGATCGAACTGGGACATGACGGTCTCCTTTCAGAGTTTGCGGTCGTCGGCGAGATAGTCGTAGACGACCTCCCCGAGCCCGAGGGTGAGATCGGCGATGTAATGGCTGGCGGACACCACCTCCTTAATGGGCAGCCGGGCCACGTCGCACATGGCGTGCTCAAAGAGCTGCAAAGCCGCAGGTCCGGTCCAGGCCCCCTTCAGGGTCACGTCCTCCAGGTAGTACCGCACGAGCTCGCAGATGCGCGGCGTGCAGTCCACATGCGGGATGATCTTGATCATGAAGGCGGGCTTCGCCATGGCTTTCCTGATAGGCGCCGGATCGGCCTCGCGATGCTTGTAGCCCATCGTGGCGACGACGCAGGGCACGGAGCCGTAATGCAGGGTGCCCACGAGCGTCTCCTGCTCATGGATGATCCGGGGGCTCGCGAGCTTCTTCGGAAAGCCCCAGATCTCCCGGCCGCCGGCGATCGGCGAATTGTCGTCGAGGTACATGGCATGTACGTAGCCGCCCTCCTGCACCTCGCCCGACGGTGTGGTGAAGCGCACGGGGATCACCTGTCCAGTCTCGGTGTAGTCGCCGAAGCCGGTCGAGTCCGGCATGCGGATGAACTCGTAGGCCACGGTATCGCCAACCACCTCCAGCGGTTCGGGCACCACGGCTCGGAGGGCCTCCGGATCGGTTCGATAGGTGATGACCACGTATTCGCGGTTGTAGAAGCGGTAGGGCGGGCGCGGATAGGCCGGGTCGTTGAGCGGCATTGCGAAGGCCTTTTCGCGGACATCTGAGATCTTCATGACTTCCTCGTGCGGAGTTCGAGTGTGAACGGTGACAGATCGGCGACGTCGAAAGTCGCGATGCCGTTCGACGTGTCGGGGCGCTTCGGGATACCGGGGTTGCGCAGGGTCCGCAGCGTGGACATCGTCATGTCTGGATGGCGCCCGTTTGGCAATGTGATTGTTGATGACGTTTGGGCCTAGCGGGGCGGGTGCGGTCATGTCTCCGGCCTTTGAATGCGGTGCTGCATGACCGCTGGCCCTGATGTTTTACGCTGAAGCTGGTCCCTCTCACGTTATCGCGCTTGGCTGACGC
>NZ_JAGPUP010000422.1:0-10409 GCF_018069605.1 Microvirga sp. HBU67558
CGGTTGATGCAGCGGATCATCGTGGACTTGCCGGAGCCCGAGGGACCGCAGATCACGATTCGCTCACCCCGGCGCACATTCAGGTTAATGTCTCGCAACACGTGGAATGCGCCATACCACTTGTGGACGCCAACCATCTCCACCGCCGTTGCCGTCTTCAGCGAGGTCGGCTTGGTCGCTCTGATAGGCCGGTTGCTCTGCAATGCTATCACGGATCCATCCCTACGATGTTGTCGACTTGGCGGTCGTCGTTATTTAGGCAACAGGTTGCCTAGAACAGCATCGTAGTCAATAGAAGTCAACCTGAACTTGAAGACTGGCATCTTCGAGCGATGAGCCGAGGAGGGTATGTTCGCCCTCAGCTTTTCTCTCGCGACACCGCGATAAGTGCGCTGCCGTCGCCGTTCGGTGCCCTAACTTGGTGCGCGATGTGCCCGGGGAACTGCAGGAAATCACCAGAGTTCAGGATCACTGTGCGATCCGCGAATTGCACTTCGATTTGCCCTGAAACGACAAATATTATCTCAGTTCCGCCGTGATCCACGCGGCCATCTGGGCCATAGACTTGTCCAGGAAACAACAGGAAGGCCTCGAGTCCACCGGCAGCTTGGCTTAGAGGCTCGAAATGCGCCTCGTCCGAGTTTTGCCGGACTGCGGGCCGTTCTGCGGCTCTGACAATATGAATCAGCGAATCATCGACTGCTTCCCCGAAGAGGGCAGAAACAGGAACAGAAAATGCCTGGGACAGCTTCAAGGCGGTTGCGATGGAGGGCATCTTCTCGGCGCGTTCGACGCGGGATAGGTATCCTTTATTCAATCCTGTGATGCTTGACAGCTGATCCAACGTCATTTTGCGGGAACGCCTTATCGCAGACATTTGCAGGCCAAACGCCCGCGCGGCGTCGTCCACTGGAGTAAGGGCAAGGTCCTTGATCGATTTTGCTCTTGGCAATTTTTGCTCCAAATCCAAGTCTTCTGCCAATTTCTATCACTAAGTCGCCACTTCGTCGGCGGCTAGGCCCCTGATGCCGGTGGAGCGAAAGAGCTCGGCTGTTCGACTCGTTATTGCAGCAATTCCAAAAGTCTGCTACCCATTTGGGCAACAAGTTGTCCAATGGGCATTCAGGTGCAGGGAATCATGGTGCAAGTTTGGTCCGGGGAGCTTCTGCATATCCACATCGCTCCGTCAGCCTCCTACGAAATGGAGGAACTGACAGAAGCGCGCCTTGTGGCGGGAAAGGGCATCGAGGGCGACCGCTACTTCCTGGGAACGGGAACCTATTCTCCCAAGCCGGATGTCCGCGACATCACGCTGATCGAAGCTGAGGTCCTTGAACAGTTGGCTCTCGGGGAGCCCAAAATACCCGGAATCAAGTTGAACCTGTCGCCGGCAGATCACCGCCGAAACCTTACGACACGTGGTGTTCCGGTGAATCATCTCATCGGAAAGCGTTTCCGGGTCGGCGAAACTATATTGCGCGGTGCAAGGCTCAACTTCCCCTGCAAATATATAGAGGAGTTGCTGGGAATGCCGCGCTTGTTTGAGGGCCTTTTGAATCGTTCCGGATTGAACTGCTCGATCGAGAGTGGGGGCATCATTCGTCCAGGCGATCGAATCCTTCCGCTTGAGGATTGATCGTATGGCCTCGCCCCGTCTAATTATGAAGATGAAGGTCGCCTCGCTCCGATCGGAGCTTGGAGATGTTAGCGTCATCGAGTTTCGTCATCCCAAGCGACCTGAATTGCCGCCTTTCGAAGCCGGGGCTCACGTAGACGTCCACCTACCTACTGGGAAAATCCGCCAATACTCTCTAATGGGAGACCCGGCTGATTTGTCTCGGTACATCGTCGGCGTGAAGCTAGAGGCGAAGGGCCGGGGGGGCTCAGCCTGGCTGCATGACAATTTGCGTGTTGGTGACGAGGTCCCGGTCTCCGCCCCGCGGAATCATTTCAGGCTTAGTCCAGACGGAGCAAAGCACCTGTTGATTGCCGGTGGTATCGGGGTCACTCCGATGATCGCCATGGCCCACGCTCTAAAGGCCCAGGGCAAAGCTTTCACGCTGCATTATTTTTCGCGCAGTCGATCTCTTGCACCTATGGCAAGAGAACTTGAGGCTGAACTCCCCGCCGGCAGTGTTGTTTTCCATTTCGACGACGAGCCCAGCACTTCCGTTGACATGACGGAGCTTCTTAAAGTCGTCGAGGAAGGAACGCACCTGTATTACTGTGGTCCGCCCGGCTTTATGGCGTGGATCAGGGCCGAATCCGCTCATTGGCCTACTCAGAATGTCCATTTCGAAGCTTTTCAGCCCGAGACCGATAGAGACTTTGTCCCTGAGGCATTCTCGGTTCGGTTGCGATCTAGTGGCCGAGAGTTTGAAGTGCCAGCGGATGCATCGGCACTGAGTATCCTTCGCACTGCTGGCGTCTTGCTCTTTTCATCGTGCGAAAACGGCGTCTGCGGGAGCTGTGAATGTGGCATCCTCAGCGGGGAGCCGATTCACCGGGATGCTGTGCTCAGTCCCGAAGCTCGTACCAAGCGATTCATACCTTGTGTCTCAAGGGCGAAGGGCCAGATCGTGCTGGACCTCTGAGCCGCTGCAAACTGCTCATCATACTGGAGAAATGTCATGTCAGGTTCGAAGCAGAGTGATGGGTTAAATGGGCATGTAGGCGGGTTCGCGACCCGAGCTATTCACCATGGTTACGACCCGTCGCGCTTCGAGGGCGCTGTGGCACCCCCGGTCTTCTTCACGTCTACCTATGGGTTTGAGAGCATGGAAGCCATGGATGCTGCTGCGTCCCTCGGCGGCAAACTCTACGCTCGCGAGCACAATCCGACCACCGAAATCCTCGAGGCTCGACTGGCTAACTTGGAAGGCGCGGAAGCCGCTCTGGCACTATCGACGGGTATGGCGGCAGCGGGAACCCTCATGCTTGGGCTTCTGTCGCAGGATGATGAGATCATTGTTCATCGTACCTTGTACTCCAATACGGCTGCCTTAACTCGTGACGGCATACCGCGCTTTGGCATCAAGGTGGTTCCAGTCGACCTGACCAATCCCGCTAGTCTCGACGCTGCGCTTACCGAAAAGACAAAGCTGGTCTATTTCGAAACACCGGTGAATCCGCTATCGGAAATTTTGGACATTGCTGCGATTGCGGCAGGGGCATCTAAGGTGGGTGCAAAAGTCGTGGTGGATAGCACCTTTGCATCCCCCGCCTTGCAGCGTCCGCTAGAGCACGGAGCTCACATCGTGCTGCACTCTCTTACCAAGTATATTAATGGACACGGGGATGTCCTGGGCGGTGTGTTGCTGAGTGATCAGGAGACGATTTCGCATCTGCACAGCCATGGCCTTCGCTATTTGACGGGAGCTACGCTCTCGCCGATGGCTGCAGCGCTCATCCTTCGCGGACTGAAGACATTGCCGCTACGGATGGAGCGTCACAGCCAGTCCGCTCTGACCATTGCCCGCAAGCTCGCCGAACACCGGGCAGTGGCTTGGGTGAACTATCCATTCCTGGAAGGCACCGTCGGGTACCAGATTGCTAAGAAGCAGATGTCCGGCGGATCTGGAATGTTAGCATTCGGGCTCAAGAAAGGATTCGAAGGAGCTCGCCGGGTGCTGGATCGGTTGAAGCTTGCTAATCGCGGTGTGAGCCTCGGTGATGTGGAGACGCTAATCAATCACCCTGCGAGCATTCTACGAGCTCGCCAAACGGTTCGGCCGGAAGCGAAGCCTATCGAGGGCGTCGGAGAGGATCTTATCCGGCTCTCAATCGGCCTCGAGGACGAAGCGGACATTTGGGGCGACCTCGCCCAGGCTCTTGATGCTGCTTGATTAGACGCCTGCGCCGACCAGAAGCAGCGAGCACGATCCAGAGAGCAACAGTTGATGTCCGCAAACTAATCTTCGAATGCAAAAAAATGTAAAAGAAAAAACCAAGCCATGATCTCCTTTCAGAGTCGGACGCCTAACGGCAAACTGCAGACGGGCAACATGTGGCCCAAAGGAGGAAAAATGAACAGGACAATCCGCAAACTCGAAGTCGCCGCCGCTGCGATCATGCTTTCCGCAGTTTCGGTCTCAAGCGCGATCGCCGGGCCTACCATGGACCGGATCAAGTCTCGTGGGGCCATTGTCTGTGGAGTGTCTCAGGGCATTGCAGGGTTCTCCATCCCGGACAGTGCGGGGAAATGGTCGGGAATCGACGTCGACCTCTGCCGAGCGTTGGCGGCAGCAATTTTCGATGATCCAAACAAGGTTCAGTTCTCGCCCTTGTCGGCCAAGGACCGCTTCACCGCCTTACAGTCCGGTGCTGTCGATCTTCTGTCGAGGAACACGAGCTGGACTATGCAGCGCGAAGCATCGCTAGGCATGAATTTCGCCGTTGTGAACTTCTACGACGGAAACAGCTTCATGACGAAGAAATCTCTGAACGTTAAGAGTGCAAAGGATTTGTCTGGAGCTTCCATCTGCGTAACATCCGGAACGACGATGGAACTGAACGTCGCAGACTATTTCCGCGCCAATGGCATGGCGTTCGAGCCAGTTGTTTTCGTCACTATAGATGAAACAGCAAAGGCCTATGAGACAGGTCGCTGTGACGCTCTGATCGCGGATTCGTCTGCAAACTATTCTCGGCGCGCCCAACTACAAAAGCCAGACGACCACATTGTGCTACCCGAGCTGATTTCGAAGGAGCCCCTCGGGCCGGCGGTTCGTCAGGGCGACGATCAATGGCTAAACATTGTGAAGTGGACGCACTTCGCAATGGTCAATGCGGAAGAACTCGGCGTGACCAAAGCGAATGTCGTTGAAATGCGCTCATCGACTAATCCGGAGATTCGGCGCCTTCTAGGATCGGAAGGGAACTTGGGTGAGGGTCTTGGTCTCACGAAGGATTGGGCTGATAAGATCCTGCGCCATGTCGGGAACTATGGCGAAGTCTATGATCAAAACGTTGGCAAAGATTCGCCATTAAAGATCGAGCGTGTGGCAAATGCGCTTTGGAAAAAGGGCGGACTGCAATACGCGCCTCCGATCAGGTAATTGCTGATGGCCTCTTCCCGCCTTCCCGGCGGATGACCCCTGGTCGGTCGGACTTATGTGTTCGGCCGACTAGTTCCCTGGCAATCCGGAAGATCCGAACATGCATCGTGTTGCACCACGCGAGGGGCGAAACGCGCCCCGGACTGCACTTATCAACGATCCAAAAGTCCGTCGCTTTCTCTTGCAAGCCCTTCTGACTGCGCTGCTGGCGTTCGCAGCGTATAGTGCAGTACAGAACGCGGCGACCAACCTTGCCAATCAGCGCATCGCTAGTGGCTTCGGCTTTCTCGATCAGGTGGCAGGCTTTGGGATCTCACAAACCCTCATTCCCTGGGCGGAGACCATGACCTATGGGCGGGCATACGTTGTTGGCTTATTGAACACCCTGTTCGTCTCGGCGGTCTCGATAATTCTGGCAACGATCCTTGGTTTCGCCGTTGGCATAGGCCGACTGGCGCCGAACTTTGTAATCTCGCAACTTGCCAGGTGGTATGTCGAAGTAGTCCGCAATCTGCCGCTGCTTTTCCAGATTCTGTTCTGGTATTTAGCCGTCCTTTCCGCGATGCCGTCGCCACGTTCGGCTCTGTCGATCCTAGGGACGGTCTTCGTTAGCCAGCGGGGCGTTACCTTGCCGCAGCCAGTGATACAGCCTGGCGCTGCTGTTGTGGGTATTGCGGCTCTCGCTTTGATAGCTGCAGGCGCCTTCGCAGTGCGGTGGTCAAAAGCCCGCCGCGACCAGACGGGAACGGGCCTTTCCAAGAAAGCTTCGATCGCCCTTTCGATCGGCGCGCTCCTCATACTCGGCGCATGCTATGTTTTTGCAGGCGAGCCGGTGCAGCTTGAACCTGCCAAGCAAGGTCGCTTCAACCTAGCCGGGGGTGTTACGATGATGCCCGAATTTGCTGCTTTTGTGATCGCTCTTACTGTCTACAGTGCTGCCAACATTGGTGAAATTGTTCGAGCGGGCATTCAAGGTGTTGGGAAGGGTCAAACGGAGGCCGGTCGGTCTCTTGGACTCAAGCCTGGCACTATCCTTCGGCTAATCACCATCCCCCAAGCCATGCGAATAATTGTACCTATGCTCACCAGCATGTATCTCAATATTGTAAAGAACTCATCGTTGGGTGTTAGCATCGGATATCCAGATCTTGTTTCGGTAGGAGGAACTATCCTCAATAATACAGGTCAAGGTATTGAGGTCATCGGAATGTGGATGGTCACTTATCTGACAATATCCATAATCACATCCTTGTTTATGAATTGGTACAACGCACGCATCGCGTTGGTGGCGAGGTGAGGCTATGACAACGTCATTCATACAGAGCAATCCTCACCCCTCCATGCCCGCACCTCCGATGGATATCGGCCCTGGTCGTTGGCTGCGTCGAGAGGTCTTCTCAAGCCCTCAGCAGGCGATTGCTACGCTCGTCGGCACGTATGTCGTCTACATGCTCCTGAGCACCATAATCGATTTTGCAATTGTCAGGGCCGTCTGGATCGGAACTGACAAATCTGCATGCACAGGCCTGTCGTATGAGGTGGGCGCATGCTGGCCTTTTATTTGGGCCAAACTCGGTCAGCTGACCTACGGGTTTTATCCCGCCGATGAGCGTTGGCGTGTTAATCTCGTACTTGTATTCGCAGTCGTGTTGCTGATCCCGCTACTGGTGCCACGGGTTCCCTATAAGCTGCACAACGCGGTTGCATTTTTTGGTGTGCTCCCAGTCTTTGCGTTCAGTTTTCTTTATGGCGGCCCGATCATAACGCCTTGGCTGAAGGTTGCGTCTGTCATGCTTCTGGCGGCCTCGGTGGTGATGCTTGCAATCCATCTCATGGTCCTCAATGAGCAAGCACGAGCTAAACAGGCTGTCGGTTACTCAATCTTAGTGATTGCAATCATCACGGGCATTCTCGTCCCCCACTTCGCCAATGCGTCAACCGTTCCCGTTGTTGAGACTACTCTCACCTTGGGATGTCTGGCGGCAGCGCTGGAAGCTTTGGTTCAGAGAGGAGCTGCTGCTCGTCATAAGTGGGCGTTGTTCGGCTTGGGCGCCGCCGGCGCCGGTTGGATTCTGGCTGCTGCTGTCAGTAGTGGGGCTATTGACAAGCCTGCCTTACCGGTTGTGCCCACATCGGAATGGGGGGGGCTGTTTGTTACGCTGGTCGTGGCAACAACTGGCATTGTCGCGTCTTTACCGATCGGCATCGTTCTGGCACTGGCCCGACGGTCTGAGGCTTCAATTATTCGGACAACTGCAGTCATATTCATCGAGGTGGTCCGAGGTGTACCGCTTATCACGGTTCTATTCTTTGCAACCTATATGCTGCCGCTGTTCCTGGAAAATTCGCCAGACGCGATGGTGCGCGTTCTCGTAGGCATCTCGCTGTTCTCAGGAGCTTATATGGCTGAGACCATCCGAGGTGGCCTCCAAGCTATACCGAGTGGCCAGCACGAGGCCGCAGCAGCACTAGGGTTAAACTACAGCAAATCGATAGGGCTGATCGTGCTGCCGCAAGCATTACGGTTAGTCATCCCTGGCATCGTCAACTCATTCATTGGGTTGGTGAAGGATACAACACTCGTCTCAATTGTAGCGATCTTCGATCTGCTTGGCGGGCTGCGCGCAGCTTTCGCGGATCCTAATTGGGCAGGACCTTCCGCCCTGTATACAGGCTTTGCGTTCGCAGGGATTATCTATTTCTCGTTCTGTTACTTAATCTCAAGTTACTCGGCGCATCTCGAACAGCGACTGAGGGTTGACCACGGTCGTTGAGCTCGAAACAGGTACTTCCAGCGTCCGCCAACCCGCACATAGGTCTCGTCCACTCTCCAGGAGCCTGAGCGGGGCCCTTGGTAGAGCCGAATTCGCTTCTCGATCTCCGGCGCATAGCGCTGAACCCAACGGAAGATCGTAGATGGATCAACGGCGACACCGCGCTCGGACATCATCTCGGCGAGATCGCGATAGCTGATCCCATACTTGCAGTACCAGCGCACGCACAGCATGATGATCTCAACCGGGAAGCGATGGCGCTTGAACAGAGACAGCAAGACAGCTCCTCAGGTAGTCGCCCTTTTCCAACCCCGCCAAGGTTAATGCAACGGAGCCAGAATTCTCGCGTTGCGGCCAATGCCGACGCTCACCTTTGTCCCAGTTGGTAAGGCACAATATTTCGCAAGTCGGGGTCTATAGTGACTCTCCGATCAAAGGGAGGCATCGACCGCTGATGGCAGTCGGCCCGGTCGCATAGACGACAACTGACGCCAATTTTTACAACGGGAGAGGGCTTTCGAGTGTCAATGATGTCTGAGTAGACGAACTCATCTGCATACGCCAGCTCGCAACCGAATCCGATTGCGTATCGGAGACGCGCCGAATCGAAGCGTCCTCCACCCTTTGTGACAGCATGGGCGATCGACAGATACTGATCACCATCAGGCATCTCGGCAACCTGGACGAGAAAGCGTTCGGGCGTTTCAAAAGCCTCATGGATATTCCAAATGGGACACGCGCCCCCATAGCGCGCGAATTGAAGTCGCGTAGCGCTATGGCGCTTTGTGATGTTGCCTGCGCGATCGACACGCAGAAAGTACATCGGGACTCCCTCATTGCCGGGGCGCTGAAGGGTCGAGAGGCGATGGCAGACCTGCTCAATGCTGACCCCGAACTGCGCCGCGAGTCGCTCGACGTCATGCCGCATTCTGCGGGCTTCTTCCGCAAACTGCCGGTAAGGCATGAGCAGGGCGCCCGCAAAGTAGTTCGCCAAGGTAGCCACACAGACAGCACCCGCATCGCTTCCGCCGAAGGAGGCAGCGTCAACGATGACATTGATCTCGTCGGAAAATGAGAGTGTCGCCAAGTGACGCGCGACAGCAAAAGCCAGCGTCGGCGACGGGAGAGTGTCGTTCAGCAAGAGTGTGCCGCGAGACCGATCTAACGTGCTGACAAAAGGGCGACCGTCCGCGGGGAAATGCCGGGATACCAATATGCCGTAGTTTGCTTCCAGGTAATGCGCCAGGCGACTAAGCGCATCCCCTGAGCTATTGGCAATTCGTGCAGCCAACGCTTCCGCAGAACGGTCGAGGGAGTCGACATAGTTCCCGATGAAATGGAAGAAATCTCGAACCTCCTCGAAAGCTGATTGGTGGCTACCAGCATTTCCCTCACTCGCTCGAAGCGCGTCGTCCAATGAGCGATATTTCTCCTCCGCCCTACGATAGAGCCTGTGAAGATCGATTAGCGCTCGCGCCAGCTTTGGGGCATGAAGAGAGGCATTCTTGAGTTCCTGCAGAGTTATATCGAGGCTGCCGAGCGCAGGGTCGCCTAGCACCTCCCTCAGAGTTGCTGCCAACCGAACACCATCATCGTTCGAGAAAGCTGCAACATCGACACGAAGAACGCGTGCGAGCTCGACTATCACCGTCCCGGAGAGACTACGTTGATTAGCCTCAATCTGGCTCATGTAGCTCGGGGACACACCAATCCTCTTAGCGAGGTCTGACTGGGTGAGACCTTTCACTTCGCGTAGTTCGCGAATGGCACGACCGGCAAAAATTTTTCGCTTCATGTTAAAACGCCAAGTTTGCAACTTCACTACTTCGCACGAAAAAACTTGTTTCGGCAAGATCGATCAGATCAAACGAGATCTTAACAATCGTAAGTTTTCGCTCATCGCTCCGCGATAGGCCAAATTAGAGCAGTAGTGCATGCTGGAAGTTATTGAACGGCTTGAGGAGCGGCGCGCGCAGGCACGCCTGGGCGGCGGCGAAAAGCGCATCGAGGCGCAGCACGGCCGAGGCAAGCTGACCGCCCGCGAGCGCATCGAGCTGCTGCTCGACAAGGGCTCCTTCGAGGAGTTCGACATGTTCGTCGAGCATCGCTCCACCGATTTCGGCATGGAGAAGGTGAAGATCCCCGGCGACGGCGTCGTGACCGGCTGGGGCACCGTCAACGGGCGTACCGTCTTCGTCTTGGCCAAGGACTTCACGGTGTTCGGCGGGTCCCTCTCGGAGGCCCACGCCCAGAAGATCATCAAGATCCAGGACATGGCGCTCAAGATGCGCGCGCCCATCGTCGGCCTGTTCGATGCGGGCGGCGCCCGCATCCAGGAAGGCGTGGCGGCCCTCGGTGGCTATGGCGAGGTGTTCAAGCGCAACGTGATCGCCTCCGGGGTGATCCCGCAGATCTCGGTCATCATGGGGCCCTGCGCCGGCGGCGACGTCTATTCGCCCGCCATGACCGACTTCATCTTCATGGTGCGCGACCGCTCCTACATGTTCGTCACCGGCCCCGACGTGGTGAAGACCGTCACCAACGAGACCGTGACCTCGGAGGAGCTCGGCGGCGCCAA
>NZ_JAGPUP010000423.1:0-10470 GCF_018069605.1 Microvirga sp. HBU67558
CGCAGGGAGCGCAGGAACGCCATGGGGGTCATGCCGCGAAAGCTCTGGAAGCCGTTCTGCAGGCTACGGGCGCTCACCCCTGCATGTGCGGCGATGGCGGCCAGGGACAGGGGTTCGGCGAAATGCGCCTCGATGAAAGCCTCGGCCCGCTTCACGTAGAAGGGGGCGGCCGCCGATTGCGGCCGCAGCAGCGCCTCAGAATAGGTATGGGTCTGGCCGAGCAGGAAGCTGGTCAGCATCATCTGCTCGAGCTGCTGGGCGACAGCCGGCAACTGCCGGGTCATCGAGAGGGGGTCGCTCAACTCGGCGGCGGCGTAGCTTCCGAGCCGTCGCAGGCTTTGGCCGGCAGCGCTGTCCAGGGACAGCAGCTTGTCAAAGGCGAGAGGACGCTCGAGTTCGTGCCCCAGCAGCTTCTCGCATTGCTCCGTGAGCCGGTTGCGGCTGAGCAGGAGGGACAGCGTTTCGCAATTCTCCTGATAGTGCATGAACAGCTCCGGACCGGACGGGATGACGGCCGCCTGTGTAGCCGTGAAGGCATATTCCTGCCCGTCGAACTTCGCATGCCCGGCGCCGCTCTCGGCAATCATGAAAGCCAGCCGGTCATCCATCGGCGTTGGATAGATTTGAGCCGTCAGCTGCGCCCCGTAGGCGACGGTGAAGACGCCCAGATCCTTCACGCCGTGAACGCCGAGCTTGCTGTCGGCCTTTTGAGTTCGGGACGCAGAGGTGAGCCTGTGAGGCGTCACGAACCTGTTGCAGATATCCTCGATCTCATCGAGATGCGGCGACGCCAACGCGAAGTCGACGCCGTTATTTTGAGCGGCCGGCACGGGCTCAGGACTTTCGTTGGCCATGTCTCATGGCTCCGTCAGATGGAGCGGAGTAGAGCGCCCTCATCCGACTCGTGCCCGCACCAAGGTCTGCTTCGGCGTCTCGCCGAAAGCGTGTCGGTAGGCTGAGGCGAACTCGCCCATGTGATTGAACCCGTAGGCCAGTGCGATCTCGGTCACCCTCGCGCTCGTCGGATCGGCTGCCAGCAGCGCCCGATGCGCGTGCCTGAGCCGCAGCGAGCGCAGGAACGCCATGGGGGTCATGCCACGGGAGTTATGAAAGCCATTCTGCAGGCTGCGGGCGCTCACCCCGGCCTGAGCGGCGATCTCGGCCAGCGACAGGGGCTCGGAAAAATGCGCCTCGATGTAGGCTTCGGCCCGCTTGACGTAGAACGGCACGGCGGCCGATTGCGGGCGCAGCAGCGCGTCCGAGTAGGTGTGGGTCTGGCTGAGGAGGAAGCCGGTCAGCACCGTCTGCTCGAGCTGCTGGCGGGCGGCCGCCACGGAGCGGAACAGGGAATGCGGGCTGGCGAGTTCCGCGGTGGCATACTGGAACAGCCGCACCCAGCTTTGTCCATTGGGGCTGCTGAGGTCGAAGCTGGTGTCGAACGCGAGCTCCCGGTCGAGGTCGCGTCCCAGCAGCTTGGCGCAATGTTCGGCGGCCTTGTTCCGGCTCATCAGGAGAACCGAGATCTCGCAATCGACACTTTGTTTTAGAGTTCGGAGAGCGCCTGTGTGGAATACGACTCCATGCTCACCCGACATATCGAACGTGCGCCCCTCCGTGACGAACTCGCCTCTTCCCTTGGGCGCCATGACAAAGGCCATCCGCTCATCGGCCTCATCTTGGAGAAGGCCTTGTACTGAACGTCCATAAGAGATTGTGAACCTGCAGAAATCTCGGAGACCCTGAATTTGCAGGGTGCTGTCGAATGTACCGTCGCTCGTCAACGGCCTCAACCTGTGGGACGAGATGAGAGAATTCGTAACATCCTCCATCTCGTCGAGTTCGGTCGATCTGATCGTAACATCGAGGACAGAGCCGTCTTGAGCGACAGGCTTCGCGCCAGAGCCATCCCCGGTCCCGGGGGCCGTCGTCTGCTCCATGGTGCGATGAGCATCCGCCATGATCCTGCCCGTCTTGACGACCCTCCCCAAAGCCGTTTGGATCTATTGGTGCGGGCCTGATCTGGCCGTTCCTCAAGAAAGATTACGATAGCTGCGTTTTTCCGACAAGTCTTGCGCCTTTCCGATTTCCGCAAGGTAATTGCCGTGAGACATTAAATACGACTTCAGCAGGTTGGAGCAGAAGTCAAAGGCTTAAGCTACGAAGACATTGCCGTTACTTTCGATTGAGGTGAGAAATGACGACCACAACCACAGGTATGAGACGATCGGTCATGTCAAGTCTTATCGATCTAACTCGCAATGATAATTTCAACCAAGCAACTTACGCCAACCCAAGAGCGACAGATTTGACGACGTTTTTGGTCAAGTTCTATTTTACGCGGGGAATTATGTTGTATTGCCTCAGCCAGTACAGCGGCTCCATCCGGGACTTCAGCATGGTTCTGCGGATGGATTGGAGGCACCGTGGGGCGGCGGCATGGATAGCCAAAGCAGAGCGCGCCAACAACAGAGCCGCGCGGGGGTGATGCCGACCACCAACAAAGAATAATCCGCCTATCCCAAACCACGGCAAACTGAAAAGGCAGGCTTTCGAGCCTGCCTTTTTTCGTTGGCCTGTCCATGGACGAGGACGCCTGCCGGGCAGGCGATCAAACGGGAGAGTCGCTCACAGCGCAAACCCGCCGTCGACGAGATGAATATGGCCCGTCGTGTAGCTGGCCTCGTCAGACGCGAGGTAGAGGGCAAGAGCCGCCACCTCTTCGGCGGTGCCGAGCCGGCCCATGGGCTGACGGTCGACGAATGCCTGACGCACGCTCTCCAGACTCTGACCGGAACTCGCAGCGAGCGCCGCAATCCGCTCGTCGAGCGAGGGCGACTGGATCGTGCCGGGGCAGATGGCGTTGGCACGCACGCCGCGCTTGATGAAATCGGCCGCCACAGCCTTCGTCAGGCCGATCACAGCCGCCTTCGTGGTTCCATAGACGTATCGATTGGGAATGCCGCGGACCGACGAGGCGCCGGACGCGATGTTGACGATGGAGCCCCGGCCCTTCTCCAGCATGCCCGGCAGCACCGCACGGATCGTCCGGTGCATGGACCTGACGTTCAGATCGAACGAGAAATCCCAATCCTTGTCGGAGCATTCGAGAATCGTACCGTGATGCACGAAACCCGCCGCGTTGACGAGAACGTCGAACGGTCCGGCCTCGGCAACGAGCTGCTCTACGTCGGCGTTCGACAGCACGTCGAGCCTGCGCCGCTCGGCACCCTCGAGCCCGTCGAGCTTGGCGACGTCCAGATCCGTTGCCCAAACACGCGCGCCCTCGCGAAGAAAGGCTTTTGCGATGGCGCGTCCGATCCCCTGCCCGGCCGCCGTGACGAGGGCCGTCCTTCCGTGAAGTCTGTTCATGACAGCCCCCGCTCCTTTCGTTCAGCTCAGTGATTGTCGCGCGGCACGCCGAAGGTCTGCGCGACCTTCTGGTACTTCACGGCCGGCTTCAGGGTCATGCCCTCGGAGAGCTGATCCACCATCGAGCGCTGGATCTCCTGCCAGGGTGTCTGGCTCGCCGGATAGGCAAAGCCGCCGCGGGCTTCGAGATCGGCGCGCCGCTTCTCGATCTCTTCCGGAGACAGAAGGATATCGGCGCTGCGCTTGTTGAGGTCGATGCGGATCCGGTCGCCGGTCTGCAACAGCGCCAGCCCGCCGCCGACGGCGGCTTCAGGTGAAGCGTTGAGGATCGACGGCGTTCCCGAGGTGCCGGACTGGCGCCCGTCGCCGATGCACGGCAGCGAGAGGACGCCGCGCTTGATGAGCGCGCCCGGCGGCTGCATGTTCACCACCTCCGCCGCACCCGGATAGCCGACCGGACCAGCGCCGCGCATGATGAGGATCGTGTGCTCGTCGATGTTGAGGGACGGATCGTCGATGCGGTGATGGTAATCCTCCGGCCCTTCGAACACGACCACGCGTCCTTCGAAAGCGTTCGGATCCTCCGGGTTGTTGAGGTAGCGCTCCTGGAATTCCGGGCTGATCACGCTGGTCTTCATGATCGCGGAATCGAAGAGCGTTCCCTTCAGGTTGAGGAAGCCGGCCTTCTCCTTCAGCGGATTGTCGTAGGAGCGGATCACGTCGTGATCCCAGGTGAACTTGCCCTTGCAGTTCTCCCCGATGGTCGTGCCCGTGCAGGTCAGCGCGTTCTCGTGGATCTTGCCGGCGCCGATCAGCTCGGCCATCACGGCCGGCAAACCGCCGGCGCGGAAATACTCCTCGCCGAGATACTCGCCCGCCGGCTGGACGTTCACGAGCAGCGGAATCTCGAAGCCGATGCGCTCCCAGTCGCCGTTGTCGAGCGGCACGCCGATATGCTTGGCGATCGCATTGATGTGGATCGGCGCGTTGGTGGAGCCGCCGATGGCCGCATTGGCCACGATGGCGTTCTCGAACGCCTCGCGGGTCATGATGTCGGAAGGCTTCAGGTCTTCCCACACCATGTCCACGATGCGAAGGCCCGTTTCATAGGCCATCTGGCCGCGCTCGCGGTACGGCGCCGGCACGGCGGCAGAGCCCGGCAGCGACATGCCGAGCGCTTCGGCAAGAGCGTTCATCGTGGACGCGGTGCCCATGGTGTTGCAGTGGCCGACGGAGGGCGCGCTCGATCCGACGATGTCGATGAACTGCTGGTAGTCGATGTCGCCGGCCGCATGGCGCTCGCGCGCCTTCCAGACGATGGTGCCCGATCCGGTGCGCTCGCCGTGGTGCCAGCCGTTGAGCATCGGCCCGACATTGAGCGAGATCGCCGGGATGTTCACGGTCGCGGCCGCCATGATGCAGGCCGGCATGGTCTTGTCGCAGCCGGTCAGCAGAACGACCCCGTCGAGCGGGTAGCCGTAGAGGACCTCCACGAGGGAGAGATAGGCGAGATTGCGGTCCAGGCAGGCGGTGGGGCGCTTGCCCGTCTCCTGGATCGGGTGGCACGGGAATTCGAATGGTACGCCGCCGGCCGCCGTGATGCCGTCGCGTACGCGTTTGGCGAGTTCGAGATGGTGGCGGTTGCACGGGGACAGATCGGATCCGGTCTGCGCGATGCCGATGATCGGCTTCTTGCCCTGCAGTTCCTTGCCCGTCAGTCCGAAATTCAGATAGCGCTCCAGGTAGAGCGCGGTCATGCCCGGGTTGTCCGGATTGTCGAACCACAGCCGTGAGCGAAGCTGATCGGGAGTGCGACGGTGAGGCCTCTCAGCCATTCTTCATATCCTTTCGGGCATCCGTAAACGCAGAGGCGGTATTTGATCCAGGACAGGGGCCAAGATCAACCGTCCCCTGACTAAAGTAGCTGACTTTCGGACGGTCGAAGCGGAGTTCCCAAGCAGCCGCGATCCAGGAGCGTTCCACCACGCCGAATCACGTGTTACATCGTTTCGGCAGCGCGGTACGTCCGACGCTTCGCCTCCTTGATCAACAACGCCGGGTCGCCCGCCATGTTTCGACGCGCTCTCCCTTTTGCCCTGACGATCCTCGTGTCTCCTGCGCTGGGGGACGATTGCCCGTCGGCGCAGACCGCGAAGCTGGGCTTTGTCCTCGAACGTCAGGGAACGGTTGCGGAAATCCGGCCCGTCTCGGATCACTTCGTCCACGTGGTGAACGCCTATCCCGGCGGGAAGAGACAGGACGTGATCTATTACCGCGGGCTCTTCCCGATCAGCCGTTTCGACGACACGGCCCGGAGCATCAACATTCCGGTGTCGGATCTGCGCACGATCTTCCCGCTCGAACCGAAGGCCCGCCGGACCCTGACCTATGCGCCGGCTCAGCCGAACAAGGTCGGCGCCCTGATCTCCCTGGAACTGACGGTGACGGGTCAGGAGCAGATCCAGCTCGGAACCTGCTCATACGCCGTCCTGGTGGTGCGCAACCGCTTCCTCGATGCGGAGGGCAGGATCACCTCGGAGCACACGGACCTCTACTCGCCGGAGCTCGGGTTCGTCCTGGGCAAGCGCTACGAGGAGCGGAGCGGCGCGCAGACCACCATCAGGTACCAGAGCATCCGGCCCTTGGGGCGGGTGTCACCACTTTGAGAGGCGCTCCGTCAGCTCAGACCGCCAGCCGTATCGTCAATCTGCGCGCGCATGGCCGGGTCGAGATCCAGCGCCTCGGCCAGCTGGTGCAGGAACTCGCGCTC
The DNA here is from genome assembly GCF_018069605.1 of Microvirga sp. HBU67558. Taxonomy (NCBI): domain Bacteria; kingdom Pseudomonadati; phylum Pseudomonadota; class Alphaproteobacteria; order Hyphomicrobiales; family Methylobacteriaceae; genus Microvirga; species Microvirga sp. HBU67558. The sequence goes on from NZ_JAGPUP010000423.1 coordinate 6,140, forward strand.
CTGCATGGTATCCGGATCAATGGCGAGGCGAGCGGCCGCATAGACCTGTGCGGCCTTGTCAGGGTCGTTGACGTTGGCGGCAAGCTCCTCGACATCCGCCGGCGAGGCCATTTCCGTCTCCAGCCAGCGGCTCGCCTCCGGGTCTATCCCCGCTTCGGTCAGCCCTTTGACGATTCGCGCCCGCTCGGCCTGATCGATGTGCCCGTCTGCGGCGGCCGCCGCCACCATCGTGCGCAGGAACAGGAGAGCATCGTCCTCGGTCTGCGAGACCGGGTGGAAGCGCGACGTCTCCGGCAGGCTCAGCGCGGATTGCGCGACATCCTCCTCGGATCGGGCTGCCGGTGCGGAAGGCTCAGCCGTCCCGCCTCCCGATGTTCCCCTGGCGGCCTGTTGGTTCTGGTAGGCCTTGTAGGCCAGGCCGCCGATCACCGCGAGGCCGCCGAGCTTGACCAGGTTGCCGGTCATCTTGCCCTTCTTGCGCCCTTTGAACAGAAGGCCCGCGAGGCTGACCAGGGCCGTCTGGGTGAGCCCCGGATGCTGCGCGGCAAAGTCCTTGGCCTTCTGCAGAAGCTGATCCGGCGTATGACCGGCAATCTGGGTCACGCTCCTGCCGGTCTGCGGGCCCACGTTACCGAGATCGGGTTGACCTGGAGCCCGGTGATCAGGACGGCCGATGGCGCCGACGAACGCATCCAGAAGCTTCCTGTAATCGACCATGAGGCTCTCCCGTTGTCTTCAATCCAAGCAAAGAACAACGGGAGGATGGCCGAATGGTTCAGGTTGTCCTGCCGATCTTCAGGCGGGCCTTGGTACCATCGCGGCGCGTGCCTTGACGAGTTGCGCCACGACCACGGGGCTTGCCATCACCAGCCCGATCAGTGTGGTCTCCACATCCGGCGCGATGATCGGCAGGGCGGCGAGACCGATGAGCCAACGCTCCCAGGGCCGCATCGAGGTGAGCCCATACCCGGCGAAAGCCGCCGACAAGAACACGATGCCGATGACGGCTCCGGCCGTGACGAACAGGAACCCCGGCCAAGTGAATTCCGGCGTGACGATCAGCATGGCCGGACCGTAGACGAACACGAACGGCACGAGGGCCTTGCCCAATCCCAGCCGGAACGCCGTATTGCCCGTCCTGAACGGATCGGCCCCCGCCATGCTGGCTCCCGCGTAGGCGGCGAGTGCCACGGGCGGCGTGATGTCGGCCAGCACCCCGTAATAGAACACGAAGAAATGCGCGACGAGCGGCTGGACGCCGAGGAGCCCCAGGGCCGGCGCCGCGACCGTGACCATGATGATGTAGTTCGCCGTCGTCGGCACACCGCATCCCAGCAGGATGCAGACGACAGCTGTCATCAGCAAGGTGAAGAACAGAGTCATGGCCTTCATGTCGGCGAGGCCCGCAGGCACGAAATCCATGAAGCCCTGGGCGAGCTGTGCGGCGAATGACGTGACGATGAAGGAGATCTTGAAGCCGACGCCCGTGAGCGTGACGATGCCCACGATGATGCCGACCGTCGCGGCCGCCGCGCCCACGCCGATGGCGTATTTGGCGCCGACCACGAAGGCGTCGACGAGATCGAGAACGACCGCCTTTCCGGCTTCGCTCCTCAGGAACGTGGCGACGAGAAGCGCCAGCACCAGAGCCAGGAGCGGGACCACGAAGACCAGCTGGGTGAGCATGCCCGTGGCGATGGCCCCGACGATCGCGGCCAGGAACCCGAGCGTGATGGATGGAACGCGCGAGGCGCCAACCACCAGGCAGGCCGTGATGCCCCAGAAGGCCGCGAGATAGGGGGTGAAGCCGGAGAACAGCACGATCAGCAGCACGGCGAGCGGCATGATCGTCTGCCAGCCCTCGCGGATGACCTTGGCGGCCCGGGGCAGTTCCTCGGCCGGCAACCCCTGCAACCCGGAGCGCTTGGCTTCGAGATGCACCTGCATGAACACGCCGAAGAAGTGCATGCAGGCCGGCACGACTGCCGCCAGGATGACCGTCTGATAGGAAACGTTGAGGAACTCCACCATGAGGAAGGCGGCAGCGCCCATGATCGGCGGAGTGATCTGGCCACCGGTCGAGGCCGCCGATTCCACCGCCGCCGCGAAATGGCGCTGGTAGCCGACGCGGATCATGGCCGGGATCGTCAGGGAGCCGACCGTGACCGTGTTGGCGATGGAAGAGCCGGAGATCATGCCGAACAGGGCCGAGCCGAAGATCGACACCTTGGCCGGCCCGCCCGCGTAACGGCCTGCCACGCAGGTGGCGAGATCGATGAAGAGCTTTCCGAGACCGACCCGGGTCGCGAGCACGCCGAAGAGAACGTAATGGAACACGTAGGTGGCGACCACTCCCAAGGCGATGCCGTAGATGCCCTGGCTCGTGAGATAGAGATGGTTGACGATGTTCGACCAGGAGGCGCCGGGATGCTGAAGGATGCCCGGCATGGACGGGCCGAAATAGGCGTAGAGCATGACCCCGATGGCGATCACCGGAAGCGGCCAGCCCACGGATCGGCGGGTCGCCTCCAGGAGGACGAGGATCAGGATCGTCCCCATGACAACGTCCGTTGACGACGGATTGCCGACACGGAACGCGAGATCGCTGAAGATCCACGGGACATAGAGACTCGAGACGGCGGCCGCCACGGCGAGAGCCCAGTCGATCAGGGAGATGCTGCCTGGCCGCCACCAAGTCGAGGGAGCGATCCGGTCCTGATCGCTCTTGAAGGCCGAGAAGACGAGAAAGATGAGCCCCAGGACGAAGGCCATGTGGATGCCGCGGTGGGTGGCTTCCCGCAGCAGCCCAAAACCGGCCGTGTAATAGTGGAAGAACGAGAGCGCCAACAGCAGACCGGCCACGAGCCAGGCGGTGCCCGGCGGCAGGGGCCGGAAGCGCATCTCGGGATCGAACTTCTCTTCGAGGCTGCGGTTCTCGATGATGATGCTGGGATCGGCTGCGGACATGGGGGCTCTCGTTGCAGGCAAAGCACCTCCCGCAGCGTCAGCCACGGGAGGTCGAAAGGACGGGTGAATGGGGCGGATCAGCCCTTCGACAGGCCGGCTTCCTTGTAGAAGCGCTCGGCGCCGGGATGCACGGGGATACCCGCGCCTGCCAGGGCGCTCTCCTTGCGGATGAGCTTGCCTTTGGCGTGCCCGGCATCGAGGGCCGCGCGGGTCTTGTCGCTCCACAGGCCCTTGACGACCTCGTAGACGACCGCTTCGGGTACCTTGGCGGAGGTCACCCATTGGGCCCCCACCGCGAGGGTCTTCACGGCAGCCACGTCCTTGTAGGTGCCGGCCGGGATCTCGTCGGACGCGAAGAAGCTGTATTGCTTGCGGATCGCATCCGCCTCGGGCCCGGCGAGCGAAACAAGATCGACGCCTCCCCCGGTCGCAGCGAGCTCGGTGATGGCGCTGGTCGGATAGCCGCCGACGAAGAAGAAGGCATCGAGCCCGCCGTCGCGCATGCGCTCGGCGGCCTGATTCGGCTTGAGGAAGTCCGCTTTCACGTCCGATTCCTTCAAACCCCAGCCGGCGAGGATGATCCGCGCGTCCACCAGAGTGCCGGATCCCGGCTCGTCGAGGGACACGCGCTTGCCCTTCAGGTCGGCGACAGACTTGATGTTGGCGGATTTCGCCGCGACGAGATGGATGCTCTCGGGGTAGAGATTAGCGAGAAGACGCAGATCCTCGATCTTGCCCTTCCCCTCGAACAATCCGGTGCCCGTATAGGCCCAGTAGGCGACATCGGCCTGGGTGAAACCGGACTCGAGCGCGCCCGAGACAATCGAATTGACATTGGCCACGGAACCGTTCGAGGCTTGAGCCGTCAGCACGAGCTGCGGCGGGTTCGAGACGGCATTCGCGATGAGGCCGCCGACCGGATAGTAGGTTCCGGCCGTGCCGCCCGTGCCGATGCGGAAAAAGGCGGGCGCCTGCGCGAGGGCCTGACGGCTCAGGACAGTGGCAGCCCCGAGGCCAAAGCCGATCTTGGCGAGGTCACGACGGGTGAGCTTGACGGACATTATGTTCCCCTAGTGAAGGATGTGACCGCGTGCAAGACGGTTCGCGTCACTCTACCGGGAAACCGGTTCCCGTCCATAGCCTTCGCAGGCGGGACCCGGGACATGCACCGCCAAGGCGAAGGGGTCACGATGCCTGGAGGGAACGGCGTCGCGCTTCCGACGCGATGCGCCGCCCCGAGCAAGGGTTCGGCATTGTGGGCAACCCTAGTCCATGGCGGTTGAGAGGGGGCCGCCGCATGAGTGCATGCATGGCCTCTCCTGTCCTCTCGGTGGTTCTGGGGCAGGGCCGGCGCCACTCCGGCC
>NZ_JAGPUP010000424.1:0-10604 GCF_018069605.1 Microvirga sp. HBU67558
GTCGCCGCCACGTTCGTGGTCGGGATGGTTCCCGTGGCGTTGTCGTTGAAGTCCGCCGCCACCGTCACGGTGCCGCCGTCCGACCACTGGTTCGCCGCCGCGGGCTTGACCTGCACGGTGAACACCGTGTTTGCCGCCGTGCTGAAACTGTCCGTCGGGTTGAACTGCATGCCGGACAGGATGGTGTTCAGCTGATCCCGGGTCAGGCCGGTGAACGTGTAGGTGCGCGTGGTGCCGCTATCCGACGGGTTTACCCCGTTGACCGTGCCGAAGGTGCCGTTGGCCAGCGCGAACGACACCTCGACCGTCAGCGCGTCGGTGTTGTTGGCATAGGCGACCGCCAGGTTGTTCTCAAACGGCTTGATCGTTCCCGTCGACTCCCCGTCAACCTGCTGCCGAGCCCCCGTGATCGTCGGAGCCGCAATCTGGGTATCGTCGTTCTCGATGGTACCGGTGGCGGTGTTCTTCGTGCCGATCGAGGCATTGGTGTTGCCTGTCGTTCCCAGCGTGATCGTGAAGTTCTCGTCCGCTTCGAAGCCCGAATCCTTGCGCACCTTCACCACGAGTTGCGTGGTCAGTGCGTTGCCCACGAAAGTCGCCGTCCCCGCCAGGGCCTCGAAGTCGCCGGTATCGATCCCCGTGCCGTTGATCGACCAGGTCACGATCGAGTTGCCGCCGGTCGCGATATCGCGCACCAAATCATACGTGTACGTCGTCCAGTCGCCCGCCGTCGAGGAGGTTCCTTCCTGTTGGGAGATGTTCACCGTTGACGGGGCGAACTGAACCTTCGGAACATCGTCCGCCGTATTGTTGGTGACCACGAAGCGGAACTGTCGATCGAACGTGAGATTGGTATCATCGATCGCCCGGATCGTATGCTGGAAGTACTTGGCGTTGTCAGGAAGCGAATCGTAGTCGTACAACGAAGCATTGTTGATGACGACACGCCATCTTACTTGGTTGAATTGGTTTAAGAAGGATTCGATCTTGAAGACGCCGTCGCTGCTGGTCAACCCGTCTGAGGTCGAGGAATTCACGAACTTGTATGTGTGAGTGAGCGCATTGCTCGTGCCGTCTTCATCTTCTGAAACCAGCTGACCGATAATACCGGTGGAATGTTCGACCGATGGATATCCAGCCGGAGGAGTGGCCGGAGTGGTATCCCCGCCATTGACACCTCCAAAGGTGGTAATTCCCAGCTTCGTCGGAGCCTCGGCAACGTTACGCATCGTCACGACAAAAGACCCGACATCCTTTCGGGGCTCGCTGGCAGTGCCGCCGGAAATGGCGATCTCATGGGTAAAGTCGCCCCCCTCCCTGTCGAAAATGACGTCGCCGCCTTTGCCTGTAGCGACGAAGATTCGCAGGTATGTGCCGGCAGGTTGCCCGATCGGGTCGATGACCCGTTCAAAGTCGTAGGCCCCGCCCCAGTTCAGGGTCGTGGTGCCCTGCACATCCCAATTGTAAGTGAATGCCGGATCGATCTTGACATATCCGATGGTCGTACCATCGAGGATGTTTTCGTTGATCAGCACGTTGTTCAGGCCGCTCTGCTGCGGATTGCCGTCGCCGGTGGAGGGGGCTGAAGTAAAAGTCAGGGCGGTCATAGGAACCTCTTGGAAAGCCGGTTTATGAGCGGGATCTTACTACACGGTATAACGTCTAATGAAACGCTATACTATTAGCTAATTTGAGTAAAGAACGCCATTGAGGCAGGCGGCCTGGGGCCGCCTGCCCTTAATCAGATGATGATGAAGTGCTCATGAGTCAGCTGAAATCCCGACGGAACGTTGGAAAGAATGGCGATCACGATTGAGGGCGCCGCCTCCCCGCTGAATCCGTCCGGATCGTATACCAATGCCCCTGACGTCTCGTCGTACAGCAGCTGGAAGTCCCCAACCGGATCCGAACCCGCGTAGAACACGAGGGGATCGACTGTCCCGTCTAGTCCAGCAATCAACTCCTGGAAGATCGCGCTGCTCAACTGGATCCTGTCCTGCGTCGGATCGAAATCCTGGATATCGACAGGGTTGAGCGGATCGAGAGGAGCGTCGAATACGAAGGTATCCGCGCCGTCACCGCCGTTCAGCACATCCGCGCCGCCGCCGCCGTGCAGGATGTCGTCGCCGCCGCCGCCGGACAGGTTGTCGTCTTGACCACCGCCGATGATGGTGTTGGCGTCATCGTTGCCGACTACGGACTCGAACAGCATGTTCTCCACGAAGATCCTCACCTCGATCAATTCGGAGGTAGCACCGTTCGAGTCGGTAACCTTCAAGGTGATCAGGTGGCTGACGTCCTGCTCGAAATCGAGCTTCAGGCCGTCAGCCACGATAATGCGCCAGCCGGTCGTGCGGCTGCCTTCGAGAGCAAAGCGTCCATCCGCATTGTCTATCATTTGGACGTCCCACGGACCTGTGTCGCCGGCGTCCACAACCGTGATTTCTCCGACTGGAGTGATCAAGCTTTCGGAGAACTCGCGGACGATATTCTGGGATAGTACGATGCCAGTCGGCGCCGTATTCGGTCCCCCCGCGGCCACCGAGTGCACGGTCGCCGTGCCGCTCTGGCCCAGGCCGTCCGTCGGGTGCGTGAAGTCCGTCAGCGTCACGTTGAAGGCGATGTCCTCGGATTGGCCGGCATTCAGCGGGCGCGGATCGAAGCTCAGGGCCCGCAGCTTGGTCTGCAGGTCGGCCGCATTCGTGCCCGTCACCGTGTAGGTAGAGATGCCATTTCCGTCCGTGCCCACCCAGACCAGATGGTCGCCGACGAGGTCGCCCAGGTCTTCCCGGAACGTGATCGTCGCCATGGTCCATTGGCCGTCATCGTTGTCGATGAGCACCGAGCCGAACGGCGCCACCGTGCCCGAGTTCGCATCGGCATCGACAGTGCCCAGGCCCCCGATCGTCGGCACGTCGTCGCCCGGATCCTCGTTGCCGGCCGCCGAGTGCACGGTCACCGTGCCGGTCTGATCGACATTGGCCGTGGGATGGCCGCTGTCCGTCACCTTCACGGTGAAGACGACGTTCTCGGACGCCCCCATGGCCAATTGACGCGGATTGAAGCTCAGCCCGCGCAGCAGCGCCTGCAGGTTGATCGCATCCGTGCCCGTCACCGTGTAGGTGACGATGCCGTTACCGTCCACGCCCCCCGGGGTCAGGCCGTTGCCGGTGAGTTCGCCCAGGATGTTCAGGAACGTGATCGTCGCGGTGGTGGCCTGGCCGACCTCGTTGCCGATCGTCACCGAACCGAACGGCGCCACCGTGCCCGAGTTGGCCGTGGCCTCGATGGCCGTCGCCGGGAGGCCGCCGATCGTCGGCGCCTCGTCGCCCGCCGGCGGCCCCGTCACCGTGGTCTCGACCTTCACGTCCTGGTTGGCGGCCGGGAAGGCGTGGTGGTGATCGTCCAGCGTGATGGTGAAGGTCGTGATGATCGGAACCGGGCTCTGAGCGGGTTGCTCCGATGCGTTGAAGGTGAGCTGGCCCAGGATGACGCGGAGGGCCGTCAACGTGCCTTCGAACGTCCAGGTGATGCGCTGAGCCGCATCGTCCTTGACGAACGTTCCGCCGATGCCGGGCGCGTCGCCGTTCAGGAGACCTTCGCGGCTGTCGAAGCTGATCTTCAGGGTCAGGATTTCGCTGCCGCTGTCGGTGTCCTCGAGCGTGACCCCAAGGAACGGGTTCACGGGATCCGCCGCCCAGTCGGTCGTCTTCGTCACGGCTTTCATCGGGTCGACGGTGATCGTCGGCGCCACGTCGTCGGGGCCGCCCGTGACAGTCGCGTTCACCGTCACATGCCTCGTCGTGTAGGTGCTCTCGTCTTGAGCCGTGACGGAGAAGTCGATCGGAACCACGGAACCCAATGGTCCGAGATTGTTCGCGGGATTGAAGGCCAGGAGCTTGATGTAGGCGGTGATGAGGGCCTGGTTGCCGATCACCGTGACATTCTCGTCGGTCTTGAAGATCGCAAGGTCCGGGAAGGCGTCATCGTCCGGACAAATGAATGCACCGCCATTGAGGGTATTCAGAGTGATGTTCACGAGGATCGAGGCATCGTCCTCATCGAAGAAGGTCAGATCCTGGAAGGGCGCGACGGTATCGCTGTCTTCCACGGGCCATTCGGTCGTGCCGTTCGGATCGACCAGGATCAACGGAGCGATGTTGTCCACGTCCTGAACGAAGATCTGCAGCACCTGGGGCGTGGACGAGGCTTGGCCGTCGGAAGCCTTGACCTTGATCTCGTACCACTTGAGGCCATTCCCCTCATGCGGAGCATTGGCGAAGTCGAGGGCGCCCTTGACGTAGACGCTCCAAACGTCACCCTCCCGCATGATATAGAACTTGTCCGCCAGATCCTCGTCCAGCACGTATTCGACGATGGGGTCCCCGTTGTCGTCATAGGCACTCAGCTGGCCGATGAACTGGTACGCGCCGATGTCGTCGTTGACCATCGGGATCATGCCGCCATCCCAACCGATCAGGTCCGGCGCGCGATTGGCGACCACGGACTTGACCGTGATGTTCGGGTCGTACGAGACGAGGGCGCCGGCGTTATCCTGGACTTTGATCTCGAACGTGACGACGTCGGTCGTACCGGCCGCGACCCCATGCCGGTCGGTCGGATTGAACTTCAGCGCCCGCACGGCAGCGAGAACGTCCTGGACAGAGCCCCCGAACGTGTAAGTCCCGGTGAAGACGTTGCCATTCGCATCGATGAAGGCGCCGCCGTGATCGCTGCCGGCCGTGATGGTCACGGTGATGAAGTCATTGGCGTTGGTATCGCCGATCGTGACGTTCGTGAAAGGCGTCACGAGATTGACGGTTTCGTTGTCGGCGATGGACAGGTCGTCGCCGCCGCCGCTGATCGTCGGAGCCCGGTTCGCGACGATGGAATTCACCGCCACGGTGTCGTTGGTGGCGATCTCGGCCCCTGTGGCTTCATCGACCAGGGCCATATGGAACGCGGTCCTCAACGGGTCGCCGACCTCGCCATCCGGACGATCCTTCGGATCGAACCTCACGTGAGGCAGGGCGGAGATGATGTCCTGCATCGACCCCTTGAGCTTCAGGACGCCAGCAGCCTCATCGTATTCCCACGCATCATACATGATCGACAGTTCGCTGAGGTCGAGTCTGCCCTCGGTCGGATCGAACCGGATCTCCAGGTAAAGCCCGGCCCGGTTGGCATCCGACACCATGACGCTCGTGAACGGCGAGGCGATGCCGTTGTCGGTCACGTCCGTTTCAGGGTCGTGAGTCCAGATATAGGGCGAGGAAGCGCTCTGGACCGTGAACTGATAGGTTGCCGTGACGAACGCAGCCGGTTGGCCTTCGTCGTAGGTGATGACCGTCAGGGTGTGCTGATGGGCATCGAGCGGCGTCAATGCCTCCTTCAAGGTGATCTCGCCGGTCTCGGCATTGATCATGAACTTCCCGAATTCCAGAGAGCCGTCCGCGAACTTGTACCTGTTCTTGAGGAAGTTGCTGTTGTTGTTGCCGTTGTTCCGGTCGGGGTCGATCGCCTCCGCCCGGATGATAGGCGAACCGGCTCCCATGCCGATGACGATCTCGGGCGGTGCGTCCTTGAACTGGATCCCGGTCGGCAGGTCGTTATCGTCGGTGACGTAGATCTTCACGATGGTGGGGGTGCTGGCATGTCCGGACTGGTCCTTGGCGACCACCTTCAGGGCGTAGTACTTGCCCTTCCCGTCCTTGTCGTCCTTCAGCTCCTGCGCCTCGTAGTCGAGCGTCTTGGTGGGATTCAGCGTGATCTTGCCATCTGCCGCGATAACGAAGAGCCCGCCCGGGTTCGCGTCGGCCGCCGTGTCGAAATCATAGGACACGGCCGCATTCTCGGGATCCACGGATCCCGTCACGGTCAACAGCGCGGCCGACGGCACGACGTTCTCGGTCCATGACGCGGACAGTCCCGGGGTCGGCGCGTTCGGCGCTTCGTCCACGTTGGTGACGAAGATCTTCACCAGCCTCTCGGCCGAGGCGTTGCCCGCCGGGTCCTTGGCCACGACCTTGACGATGTAGTATTTGGGCCCATTGGGCGTGTCCTGACGCAGATCGGCCGCCTCGTAGTCCAGGGTCTTGGTGGGCGCCAAGGTGATCTTGCCATCGAGGCTGACCTGGAACCGGTTGCCGGGATTGGCATCGCCCGCGCTCGAGAGATGATAATTGACGTTCATCTGCTCCGGATCGATCGATCCCTGAACCTGCGCCAGGGTGACACCCGGGCCGGTCCCTTCCGCCCAGGTCTGGGGGCCGGGGTCATTCGGGATGCTCGGCGCTTCATCGACGGGCGAGACATAGATCCGGACATCCTTGATCGAAGACCCATGATTTTTGCCGTCCGAGGCGACCACCCTGACGACGTAGTACTTGCCGCCATCAAAGGGATCCTCGTTGAGATCGGCAGCCTCGTAATCGAGCGTGACGTTCGGCGCCAAGGTGATCTTGCCGTCCGCACTCACCAGGAAGCGATTGTTCGGATTGGCGTCGGGCACCTGTGCCAGGGAGAAAGTGACCGGATCGCCTTCCGGATCGACGCTGCTCAATTGGACGATGGGCTGGGTCGGGACGGTGTTCTCGACCACCGTCGGCTTGCCGGAATAGCTCGGGATGGACGGCTCTTCATCGTCGTTCGTGACATAGATCCTGACCGGCGTGACGGCCGATGCATTACCGGCCGGGTCCTTTGCCACGACCTTGACGATGAAGTAGCGCTCCGCCCCGTCCTTGACGATTGAGCTCGCCTCGTAGTCGAGCCATCCGTTAGGCTGCGCCAAGGTGATTGCGCCATTGGCGCTGACGACGAAGAGCCCGCCGGGATTGGCGTCGGCATCCGTCGCGAGCGCATAAGTGACCGCTTTCCCTTCGGGATCCGCAGCACCACCCAGCGTCACCAGGGATCCGGCAATGGGCTTGTTTTCGAGGAAGGTCGGCTTGCCGGAATATTGCGGAGCACTCGGCGCCTCGTCCACGTTGTTGATATAGATCGCGAAGCTCTCCTGGGAGCTGTATTTGCCCCCGGAGGTTTCGACCGCCCGGACGTCGACGAGGAAGTACTTCCTGCCCTGCCCGTCGGTGAGAATGCCCGAGGGAGGATTTTCGAAGTCGATTTTCGTCTTGAGCGCGATGTCGCCGCTGTCGGGATCGACGCTGAACTTGTCCTGATGCGTCAGGAGCTCATATTTCAGCGGCCCGCCGACATTGTCGGGATCCCTCGCCCAGACCTGCGCGACGAACCCGGTGAGGTTCTCGTCGATGGACGAGGATCCCCTGACGACGACGGGCTTGTCCGGCCCGTAATCGACGCTGCCGGCGCCCCTTGTAAAGACATGCTCGATATTCGCGAGCTTCCGGCCATCGAAGAACGGGACATAGATGTAGGCGGTATCATGGGCCCCTTCGAGCTCCAGCCGGAATTCGCGGGGATCGTCGTCGATATTGCGGATATGGTAGGTATCGTCGCCGAGGCCGCCGATCATCGTGTCGACGCCGCCGCCGCCTTCGAATTCGTTGTTTCCGCTGTTGCCTGTCAGGATGTTGTTGCCGGCATTGCCGGTCAGCTTGACGTTCGCGGTTCCCTCCGCCTTCAGGTTCTCGACAAAACCGGCCTTGGCGCCCAGATTGTAATCGATCGTGGTGTGGATGAGATCCTTCGCGCCTCCGGTGATGACCTCGACCACGACATCGCCGTCATTGTCCACCCAGTACTCGTCGTCGCCATTGCCGCCAACCATGGAATCGATGCCGCCGTCCCCGAACAGCTGATCATCGCCGTTGCCGCCGTAGAGGGAATCGTTGTGATCACCACCCGACAACTTGTCCTTTCCCTCACCCCCTTCGAGGCTGTCATTGCCTATGTCGCCGAAGAGGTAATCGTCTCCATCTGCGCCGAGAAGATGATTGGCGTTGGCATTACCCAGAATTTCGTCCGACTGGTTCGTTCCCTGCGCGTGGTCGATATTCTTGACGTCGTCAGTGGCTGTCGTGCTGCCGATCGTTTTGACGGCTTTCTGGGTGGCGAGATTGATCTTGACCGAACCACCCAGCGAAACGTAGTCGACGACGCCGCCGTCAACGTCACCGTCGATCAGGTCGGAGCCCGCGGAACCGTAGAAGAAGTCAAAACCGGATCCGCCAATCAGCGTATCGTTTCCGGCGCCACCATAGAACTTGTCGTCCCCCCCGCCACCGTGGAACCAGGCGCTGAAACTGCCGGCTATCAGAGTATCGGTGCCGTTGCCCGTGCTGACCTGCCAAATACTCCTTAGAATGTCCGTGTGGGCGCCGTCCGTCACCGTGCCGGCGCCGAGATCTACGATCCTGTTCCAACTTCCCGCTTTGTAATCATAATTGAAGTCGATCTCCGGGTAGATACCACCATCAGTCGGAGTATTACTATTGACACTCCTACGAGAGAAGTCGGCGTAGTAAGCCCAGCCGCCCTCCAAGGTATCTTCACCGACATCGGCTATCAGAATGTCGTTTGCACCGCCTACGAGTGAGTCGTTCCCGTTGCCACCCCAGAGAATGTCCCTCGTAAGGTCGTCGAAACTCCAGCTTCCGTAAAGAACGTCGTTTCCGTCGTTTCCGACGAGGCCATCGGCGCCCCAGCCCCCATCAAGAGTATCGCTGCCTAGGCTGGCCCAGAGGTCGTCGTCCCCTCCCAGGCCGACCCAGTACCAGGACTTGGTCGTGGCATACTGATCCAGGATGCGGAACCTGTCCCCTTTCCATGAATAACCAAGGGCAGCATCCGATAAGTATATCTTCTCGATATCAGAAATGTAGTCATACGTAGGCAAAGCGCCAGGGCTTCTATGATCCTTGAAGACGACTGCGCCGTTGCCTGTATAGCTTATGCTATAAATTGGCGGTGTGTCCGCGTAGTCGAGCGTATCGAAACCGTCGCCTCCAGAAATGGTATCGAAGTTGGCGTCAGACCAGTTGTCTACAATCGGATGATCTGCATCTCCGATAATATAATCGTCTCCCGCACCTGCCATGATCGAGTCACGGCCCGTTCCGGAGTAGATGGTGTCATCCCCTCCATTGGCATAAAGCCTAATTGGGTAACCGTTCCAAGTCCTTAAGTCGATCGTCTCAGGATTGTCGCTGTAGTTCAATGTTATTGGGCTGGCGAGAGGAGCAGGGGAGCCGGCGCTCGCGTCCGCCGGAGACAGCACAATGCCTTGTGTCCTGGCAAATGAAACGCTCGCCCGATCAGCCCCAAGATCGCTGGCTTTGATGGCTGGGTCCGCAGGCGCGTCGAACGTGTCAGAGTTTGGATCAGATTCATTGAAACGAACCGCTCCAATGGAATGACTCGCCGGCGCGGCATCGAGCTGCGCAACCGGTGCCAGCTTCTGAACCTGGGGCACCTTGTCCCCCTCGGGCGTCGCAGGAGCCTCCATCGAGCGCCGCCCGTCCTTCTCGTCCTGCGGCAGCGCAAGACCCGGCGCGCGGCTCGGGTGGTCGTCCAGGAGGGGAGCCATGTCGGTTGCGGCCATGTGCGCTGCCGCACCGCCGGCGAGCGTGTCGTCCAGCACGTTGCCGACGTCGATCCGATCGCCGATGACATTCTCGAAAACGGGCTTGTTCATGATCATGTCCCCCTTGCCTGTACCGCTACGCAACCGTGCCGGAGCCGACGGGCTCCTTAGAAATGAATTAATATTACGTAACATATCCGAGGGAACCAGAAAGGCAACGCTGTTACGCAAAAATGCTTAATCGCTCTCTGGTTGCCGATTGTCGCAGGCCCGCCCCTATCAGAGGTTGTCTGATTACATTCTGAAGCCAGGAAAATAGACCCTGAAGTTGCAGTCCCGTGCCGGCGTGATCGGGCGGAACGCCTTGCTTTTCATAAGAACGCAGAGCCGGAACGCGGCCTGCCTGTCTCTTGACGGGTCCTGCCGATAGCAATCACGAGCCGTCGGCTGCCGGTGCGAGACATCATACACATTTGCAAGCTGGACTTTGCAAAATTGCAATCTCGTTGCCATTCCAGGACCGCCGGCCCGGAACGCGGTCCTGACCCGGTCGAGCCTGCCGGCAGGCCGATTCCATCCTGGATCGCCCCCATCGGGCCTGGTCCAGGATGCTCAAGCCCTTCCGGTCAAGGCCTTCGGGCACCGGGCTCATTCCCCGCATGCGAACGGGCGGGTTCTCTCATCCCCGGCCGGTGCCGGCCACCCTCCGCGTCATGGCATCCCCGCTCGTCTTGGCGCCCTCTCCCGTCTTGGCGCCCCCCGCCTGTCCTGGCCACCCTCCGTCATTCCACCCCCGACGTCATGGCCGGGCTTGTCCCGGCCATCCCGCTCATGTGAAGCGCGGCGTTCCGTGCCATCGGGATCACCGGGACAAGCCCGGTGATGACGTGCGGAGGATGAGCATGAGACGGAGAGTTCGAGACGATGCGATGATGTTCTTATTTCGTTCTTGACAATCCTCCTAACCTGAGCTATATCATTACTCAGATCGGTTCCGACGAGGGGCGCGCTCGAGGCGTTCGCAGCGGAGGGAACCGGCACGGTCCTGCGACAGGCTTCGCAAACCTGGGCGCGCAGGAGGCCGACCTTGGGCTCCGTC
>NZ_JAGPUP010000425.1:0-10701 GCF_018069605.1 Microvirga sp. HBU67558
AGCAAGCTGACCGAGATCAGCGCCTTCGGATCCAACCCCGGCAATCTCCGGATGCTGACCTACGTACCGCCGCAACTGCCCGACAGCGCGCCCCTCGTCGTGGTGCTGCACGGCTGCCTGCAGACTGCGCGCGCCTATGACGAAGGCAGCGGCTCGCGCTGTGGATCTTCGCGGTCATCGTCCCGCTCATCTTTGCGGCGATCACCTACCACGAGGTCTTTGGTTAGGTTTTGGATGGACGCACCTAGTGAAAATTCATCGGTGCGTCCGAAAGCTTCCCTTACAACGAGATCCCGTAACTGGCCGTTTCGGCAGACCCCGTTAGTCCGCTAAGCGGACTGAGTCTGCGTGCCCGACATCGCCTTCATTGCGTCAAAGCTCCGTGTGAGCGCCCGCCAGAGGCTGCCGATCTCCTCCGATCCAGCCGATCCGGAGTGGGACTCGTTAACACCGGCCCCATGGGCTAAGGAGAGCGACAATTCAGGGCGATGCGTGATCTGACCGGCCCATGTCGGGACATCGAGCGCCTGCGTCGCCCCTCGAGCATCCACAACCATCGGATCATCCGAGCCATTCTTGGCCGGCGCAGCGTTGATGACCACTGCATAGGGCTTCTTGAGGTCACGGCACATTCGGATCGTGGCCTGGACGGCATCGACGTCGAACAACCCCGGGCGCATGGGGATCACGACAAGATCCGCATGCCAGATCGCCTCGGCCACAGGGGCTTCCGCGTTCGGCGGCGTGTCGATCAGGACCCATTCGGCCCCGGCGCGGCGCGCCTTCGTCAAGGTGGCCGCAAGATGCTTGGTACCAACGTGGAGCCCAAGATCCTGTGAGCCCCGGACCCGGTGCCAAAGGGCCAAAGACCCCTGTGGATCCGCGTCAATCAGGAGCGTCGGCCGGCCATTCTCGGCCATATAGCTCCCGAGATGCGCAGCAAGGGTGCTCTTTCCGGAACCTCCCTTGCGGGACGCAAAGACCACGACATTCATGCCATTTCCCCCAGTCTTGATCAGGTAAGCTATCGTCGCGCGAGTATGGTTAACGGAGCCTTATGCCCCTGGATCGTCATCACACCCGAAGCCAGTACATCCAGCCTGACCCGTTCCGTCCGCTCCAAAGCTGCCGCCAGAATGCCGGTACGGTAGGCAATCGGCCGTCTCGGCATGAAAGGCCTGATGGCGCGCGGTTCATTGTCATTGCATGGTTTCGGCAGTGCCGGCCTCCTCCTGATCTGTCGCTTGCACATAGGAGTCCCCTTCCCCCGCACTTCAATTAGCGCAGCAGCATTGTGTGAAGGTGACGCCGTACGATTGATCCCGGCGCCTCGGCCGCATCCACAAGCCCCGGGCAAGCTTAACCATGTATCAAGACGATCGCGGCAGTGTGCCTCCTCGTTTGTAAGGAGTACGCACCATGACGGCTTGGCAGAACCACGACCGGGGACCGATCACCGAGGAGAAACTCCTCAAAGCCGTAAACATCCTGGCCGATCTTGTCGAAGAGAAAGGGCCTGCCTTCCGGCCGCTCTACCTAAGCCTTCGCCAGCAGCTCGCTGACCTGCGCCTGCAGCAAGGAGCCGAAGCGGCCCACCCTGCGATCGCTGCGCGAAGCGGAAGCAAGGTTGCTTAAAGCCATGGTCTCTCCCGGATTGTAAGCCTGAGAGAGATCAAACCCCTCAAAGATCTGATGTTTTTAAGGCGACACCGCGCTTGCCAGGAGGTCTTCTGCAGTAAGCCTGATCTACAACGAGCGGCAAAAGCTGCTTGCCAACGCCTTTGATCGTGCATCGACGGCCTGCTTCACGGTTGGCATCGCCACTCCGCTGGTCGGGTGCCTGTATAACATTGACGGGTTCGGAAACAACGCCGATCTTGTGCAACTCTTACCGATCGCTGCGGTCGGACATTCGCTGCCGTGATGTTGCATAGGTTTTCAAAAATGGCTCTTGGAGGCTTGAAGCAATGACGGGACAGACACTGATCGTTTCGGTCGTAATGCCTGGCATTGTAGTATTGCTCGGCTTTGCGGCCCTGAAGGCCAACGAATGGTACAATAAGCGCCATTCGCACTAAGGCATTGCTTTAGCCAAAGCTAGTAAAAGCCTGAATATGCAGAAGGATCGGTATTTCGCCGGTCCTTTTTCTTTGCTCGTTGCGGATCCCCAATCCCCATCATTCCGGACAAAGAATGAATAGCAGCCCCCACCAGTGCCCTGCCGATCCTACGTTACGACCGAGGGCGGCCTGTTCCACAGGCCCATCGGGTCGGCGATTGTCCTTCCCTGCTCAAGCAGCGGGCGTTTCGTTCCAATCTGCTTTGGTTCTTATTTCGGCGGTTGCGGCATTGCCGACGAGTGATGGTCCACAATGATCCAGCCGTCGGCCTTCTTCACGTATGTGAAGCTGTACCGCGCCGGGAGAGTCTTGGGCTCTCCGACCTTCACATACGAGAAGGTGTAGTTGCCTGTATTGACCGCCGCATCCCCATACACCCTGATCACCTGCTCGCCGAGCGCAACCTTCAGGTTGGGAAGTGCCGCAAAGGCGCTGACGAAATAATCGCGCATCCCGGCTCGATCTGTCCGCACGGTGGAAGCCAGCGTTCCCCAGAGGACGGCGTCCTCGGCGTACAGGGGCAGGATGCTCTCCGGCTTGTTCTCTGCAAGTGTATCCGCCCACTTCTGTGTCGCAGCGGCAACCTCTTCCTTGGGGCCGGCCGCAGCGGTCGTCGCGCTCAGGAACGCACCGAGGAACACGAATGCCAGAGGATGAAATCGGGAGCTCCTCATGTCGCCCTCCATGGTTGTGAGCATCCTCGCCATTGTACGCTTCGGTGCGATCCCGACCAACAATCGCTCAACGAGATCCATCGCGGTGAGAGAGGAGTTTCAGAAACTGCCGGAAAGGAGGGGAGCGTAGTTCGTCATCCTTTCCTCCGGACGTGGGCTGACGAAAAACATGGATGACCGCTACGGTACAGAGCTAACCTTAGCCGTACTTCTGCAAGAGGTCTGCAAGAAGAGAGTGAAGCGGGCCTTTACACGGCCCATGCTTGAAGACCGGCCCCGACCCGACAGGGCCCTTTTCCAGGAGCTGGACGTGCAATCTCATGAGTAGACACTTGCAGATGGTCGGATGAGCAACATCGCCGGCTCAGCGTTCTCAGGCTGCGCCTGCGGCCATTTCTTGCTATGATTGAAACCAAGCTGGGGGTGGCCGCAGATCGGCCGTGCACTAACGGCTGAGGGGAATAGGCTGATGGACGCGCTCTCCTCCCAGGAAGCCGACCGGGTGGCAGCCCTCGCGTTGTACCGGGTCATGAGCACCCCGCCGGAATTTTCCTATGATGCGATAACCGAGCTGGCAGCTGAGATCTGTGGCTGTCCAGTCGCCCTGATCAGTCTGATGGACGAGCGGCGCGCATGGATGAAGTCCAAGTACGGCCTCCCCGCCGATATGATCGAGTGCCCACGCGAGATCACGATGTGCAACACCACCCTGTGTTCCAACGATCTGATCTATGAACCGGATTTGACCACGAGCGAACGGTTTCGAGATCTGCCCATGGTGGCCGGCGAGCCCTATGCTCGGTTCTATTGCGGGATGCCCTTGATCAATCGGGAAGGGTTTGCCCTTGGCACACTCTGCGTCATAGGGTTTGAGCCCCGTCAGTTGAGCCCGTCGCAGCGGGAGGCGGTGCGCCGCCTATCACAGCAGGCCATGGCCCAGCTTGAACTGCGCAGGCAACTCCTCGAGCGCGATGAGCTCCTGGGCGAAATTTCGCAAGCAAGGGCTGCTGCCGAAGCGGCTCGCGAGCGGTCGGACGGGCTTCTCAAAAGCATCCTGCCGGAAGCAATTGCTGAGGAACTCCAGGCGAGCGGCAAGGTTGAGCCGCGCTTCCATGAGGCCGCCACGATTCTCTTTGCGGATTTCAAGGCATTTACGCGCCTCACTGAAACTCTCGATCCGGCGGGACTGATCCGGCAGCTCGACCAGAACTTCGCCCGTTTTGACGAGATCGCGCAGAGCCATGGGATAGAGACCATAAAGACGGTCGGCGATGCCTTTATTGCGGCTGGTGGTTTGCCGTTGGGCAATCGTAGTCATCCCATCGATACATGTCTCGCAGCACTGGAGATGCAACGTTTCATCCGCAGTTCCAACCGGCAGCGCGAAAGACTGCGCTTGCCACTGTGGGAGTTGCGCATTGGCATCAACTCCGGCCCTGTTGTGGCCGGGATTGTTGGGCAACGGCGCTTTACCTATGACGTGTGGGGTAACGCAGTGAACGTGGCGCAGCGCTTGGAAGAGGCTTGTGAACCGGGCCGCGTGAATATTTCCGCCAGTACCTGGCATCAGGTCTCCCGTCTGTTCGAGACCGAACCTCGAGGGTCGGTTCAGGTAAAGCATATCGGAGCCATCGATATGTATTTTCTCGATCGTATCCGCCCGGATTTCTGCACGGATACAGAGGGCGTTAGCCCAAACGAGGCGTTCTGGCGGGCCAGCGGCACCGGATGAAGCGTGGCATCTGAAAGCCTTGTGATCCGGGATTCAAGCAAAAGCTCGAACTTCCCACAGAGCGAAGCCGTGGGTTGAGCAGTGGCGGTGATTACGGGCAACGCATCAGACGAATGTCAGCCCTCGGCACACTCGCGAAGTACACCGAATGTCTGCTGACGAAGGGGACAACAGACATTCCTATGGCGTTAGCAGTTTCCTCGGACGACCCGGAACGGCTCTTCCGCGATTGCGCCCCAGTGCGTCTATGCTCATTGCGCCCGCGCCCTCATCCGATTGCCCGGCGTTGCCGGAAGACTACGTCCACAGAGAGGACCATGGATCCAGAGTGATTCATGTAAATCGGCTCGGAAACGTTGACCCCTGTCAGAACGAGCGCAACCTGTTGAGAATACGAAACAAACGCCAACAATAGAAGTGTCACAGTCGGCGCCGGTCGTGATCCTCCCGATCTGAGCAAAAACCGAAAGCTACTCAGAAGTTTAGGCCGAGCAAGAGATGAGGTCTCGGTTTCAGGCCGAATTACAGGCATCTCAGCGAAGCGTCCATAGGTGGTTTAGGCTGCGAGCCTCCTCGTCGCCTGCAATCGGACTGCAGGCTCTCTGTAAGGTGGCGGATTGGAGCCCAGGCTAAAGTCCGGGGTTTTTGACCTGAGCCCATCCGAGTTGGTTGGGGCAACACGGCGCCTGTGCGCTGCCGCTGTTTGCCACCGCGCCGGCACGAGTGCTAACGAGCCACACCTAGGAACACCGCCGAGGAGCAGCCGAATGCGCGATCAGAAGTCCGTGAGCCATGACGCAACCCTGACCCTCCACGCCGGGGCGGGCCATCGGGAGATTGGGGCGCCGGCATCCTCGCCTCCGGTGCTGGCAACGAGCTTCTTCACCCATCCGGACGCGGTGGGCTTCTCAGCCAACGATCTGAATGAGGCCGCGCCGCATTTCTACACCCGCTGGAGCAACCCGACCCTCGAGCTGCTGGAAACCCGCCTGGCCGCCCTCGAGGGCGGCGAAGCGGCTCTCAGCTTCGCCAGCGGCATGGCGGCGATCAGCGCCCTGTTCCTGGACCGTCTGGGCAGCGGAGATCATTTGGTTCTATCGAACGTCTGCTACGCTGGCGTCGCGGAGCTCGTCCATGACATCCTGCCCAAACACGGCATCGCCGTCACGGCCGTTGACACATCAAACTCTGCGGCTGTGGCTGCGGCGATGCGGCCAAACACCAAACTTATCCATGTCGAGACGCCGGCCAATCCGATCCTGCGTCTGTCCGACATCGCCGCCATCGCCGACATCGCCCATGCAGGTGATGCCGAGCTCTCCGTTGACGCGACCATTGCTACCCCGCTTGGTACCAAGCCGCTCGCGCTTGGCGCCGACTACGTGGTGCATTCGCTCACCAAGTACATCGGTGGCCATGGCGATGCCCTCGGTGGCGCGGTGATCGGCCGCCAGGAGCGGATCGCCGCCTTGCGCAAGGGCAGCCTGATCCATCTGGGCGGCTCGCTCTCGCCCTTTGCCGCCTGGTTGATCCTGCGCGGCCTGGAAACCCTGGCACCCCGCATGATGATGCACGAGGCCAACGCTCGCCGGGTCGAGGCCTTCCTGGCCGATCATCCGAAGGTGCGATCGGTGTTCTGGCCAGGCTCGCCCCACCATCCGCAGCATGATCTGGCGGCACGTCAGATGCGCAACTTCTCTGGACTGCTGGCATTCTCGGCCAAGGAGGAGGGCGGGGCATTGGCGCGCCTGCTCGCCGAGCGGCTGCGGGTGGTCTCGTATGCGGTCTCGCTGGGCAAGACCAAGAGCCTGCTGTTCTACATTCCCACTGAGGACATCCTGCGGTCCTCGTTCCGCTTAGAGGGAGAGGAAGCCCGCTCCTACCGCGATTGGGCAGGCGATGGAGTGTTCCGTTTCTCGGTTGGGCTGGAGGATCCTGACGACATCATCGCCGATCTGGAGCAGGCCCTTGGATGAGCAAAACCGCCAAAATTCCCTCCGCGAGCAAAAGTCGAATTCATAGCTTTTCTTCCACCACGTCTTCGGCTTAGCTTGAGGCATGAAACTTCATATCTATGCCGTTGCTCCTGCTCCCGAGGTCAACCATCGCGCCAATCGGCTCCTGACAGCTTTGGAGCCGGACGACTTTGCGGCGCTGGAGCCGCACCTGCACGGAGTCAGCCTGCAGCAGGACCAGGTGCTGTACGAGGCGGGCGATCCCCTGCACCATGCCTACCTTCCCCACGACACGGTAGTCTCGCTGGTGGCCGTGCTTAAGGACGGCCGCTCGGCCGACATGGCGGTCTACGGCCGGGAAGGGGCCCTGGGCTTGGTGAGTGCCGTGACAGCCGCCTAATCCTTCGGGCGCTCCATCGTGCAGGCCTCCGGCACCGCCTCGCGGCTCGAGCTGGAGCGCCTGCATGAGGTGATCAGTCAACGCCCGAAGGTGCGTCAGCTGGTGCTGCGCTTCACGGAGGCGATGATGGCCCGGGTTCTGCAGAACGTGGCCTGCAATGCGGTCCACAGTGTCGAAGCCCGCGCCTGCCGCTGGATCCTCAGCATGCACGACCGGCTCGACCGGGACACCGTGCCGCTCACCCATGAGTTCCTGGCCGACATGTTGGGCGTGCAGCGCTCCACCGTCAGCAGCATCACCCGATCGCTTCAGGAAGCAGGCTTCATCAAGCAGGGTAGGGGTGTAATCACGGTGACGGACCGTACCGGGCTGGAAGGCGCCTCCTGCGAGTGCTACGGCACTGTTCGTAACAGCTTTGAGCGGCTGCTCCCTCACACCTATGGGAACACCTCGACCAATGATCTCCGTCAGCAGCGGCGCTGTTCCTGATCCTTGTTTCACACGACCGCCGAGTGCGCGACGGCCTCGCAGGTGAAATCATCGGCCCTATCTGTGATTTCGGAGAGAAGCCAGGAGGGTAGAATGTCGGATCACATCTACAAAGTGGTTGAACTGGTGGGCTCGTCGCCGAGCAGCATTGAGGATGCCATTCAAACGGCGATCAAGCGTGCCGACCAGACCTTGCGCAATTTGCGCTGGTTCGAGGTGGTGCAAACCCGCGGGCAGGTAGAAAACGGCGAGGTCCAGCATTACCAGGTGGTGCTCAAGGCTGGCTTCACGCTGGAGGGCGAATACCCGTGACGAGGCGAGATCACGAACCCGCTCCGCCCAGACATGCAATGGTGCTATATGGCCTACAAACTCTCCCGGCTTGCTCCAGGCAGCTATGACGTGCTGCTCCATGGAGTGATTATCGCCAGTTTGGTCCAAAGCGGCAGAACAGATGACGCGACCTGGACGGCAGAACTCCTGCTCGATTTGCCTCCTGAAGAGAGGCCTGCTCCGTTCACCGAACTTGAGCATACATTTGGCAGTCTTGAAGAAGCCCAGAGATGGCTTGGAGATGCTGAGATCCGTGGAGCAGGTGGAGAGGACTAGGTATGGCAGAGGTCATTGCATTTCCCCAGCGTGTGGAGACGAAGACACTCCACTTTGATGAGAAGCATGCCTTCGGAGAGATCGGCGGCCTCATGCTCTCCCTTGTACAGGAGCAGGATCATCCGGACGGGCCGATCACGCTCGTCCTGCTGGGAGGTGTTGACGGCTTTCTTCCGCTGGAGTCATTCGAGCCGACACCAGAAGGGTTCGAGGCAGCCCGAACAGCAGGCGAGATGGCATTGCGGGTTCTTGCGGCGGGGCATACCAATTGGGCGGAGTAGCGGTTCTCGCTCAGCTAGGCGAGATGGCAATTGAGATCATCAGTGTAGGTGTCGATCGTGCCGGCCGCGGGCCCAAGTTCCGTTGCAAGGGCTTAGGGCCACAGCTGGGATGGCCACTGGTTGGTCCGCATGAGTTCCTCCTGAAGGAGGCCCGGCCACGGCAGCGGTTACAGACTTCTTGTCAAAATTACAATTATGCAAAATGTTATATTATAAGGATAGCTGAGGAACACCCTTACCGCTTCAGAGCACTCGCCTTCAGCTTCGGATCCGTAATCCGGGCCAGATTGCGATCATGCTCCTCAACAATCCGCTGCGCCTTGGCCGTAAGCGTCCGGCTGCTGGCAGCAGCTTTCGCGCGCACCCGTTCAACGAAGCTCGGGTCGAGTGTATTGCGCTGGCCAGTTGAGCCCGCGGATCTGGCGGCGGTTGCGCCACGAAGGATTTTCACGCCCATGAATAACCAAGCCTTGCTAACCGCTTAAGCGGCTCTTCAAATATGGTGTTAATTCCCTCAGAGAGCAAGTTGATGACGCTCTCCAGGTCCGAGGCCTCCTCGGCCACCCGCTCCTCGCCCTCCACGACAACGACAAAGGCGGGCTCATCCTGCTCAGCCGTGAACACCGGAACGCACAGTGACCATGCGAGTTCCGGCCATACCAGGCGTCGGCGCTGCCGGTTCGCTGGACCTGGAAGAATTTCCGTACCTTCCGCATCATAAAATAACCCGGCCACCTGGACGATTTCTGTAAAGGTGGGCTCTCGTCCCAACCAGGTTCGGCCGGCAAGCGAACCTTCCATCGGCAACAGCATCGCCTCATCGGTATGCTCCTCGTAGCCGATCCCATGCCGGAGTCTGAGGGAGCGGTACAACCCGGCCTCTTTGATGGCGAGTGCGACCCGTACTCGGCCCGTCAAAGTCCCCGAGGCGAAAATGCTTTCCTGCTCTTTCAGCACGGCGCGGGTGAGCACATGCACATCCCTGGCTGCCTCTCGAAGAACACCAGGTCCCTCCAGAAGCCGCTGCACAATGCGGGCTCGAGCATAATTGGTAGCCTCCGCCACCGCGTTCAAAGCGGCATCTGCGCCGATATCAAAGTCCAACACCTTCAGCTGGGTTTCCATCGGGACCACTTCGAGCCGACCGACAGCCCGTTTGTTCAGAACGGAGGAGCCGAAGATAGCGGTTTTCACCGCAGCTCCAAGCCATCCGGTCGGAGACACCCGAGCGGTCGAGGACGTGTCGATGATCTCGACAGCAATCGTCAGGGCGTCGGGGTCGAGAGCACGCTCCTCATCGAAAGGCCACGCCGGTAAATTCGACACGAGGCCACCGTCTAGAAACACGGACGATCCAAATTCAAAGGGGCGGAAGATCACGGGAAGGCAAATTGAGGCCGCTACAGCATCGGCAACCAGGGTATCGGGTGTTTGCTCGGGCGAGAACAGCCTGAGCTGACGTGCATTCAGGTCAGTGGCGACAATCTTCAACGTTGGCCGGCCATCAACGCCGAAGTCGGAGAACAGAACATCACGCCCCGGCTCGGTGGGGAAAAGTCGCTCCTGCAATAGCTTCCGCAAAGCGTCCCGAAAGGTATGCACACTCGACAGACCGCTAAGCAGCCAGCGGCCTCCGACCACACCAACAATAATCCAAACGGCTACTGCGAATCCTACAGCCCATTTGCCGTAATCATGGGCGGCGAACACAGAGCCGGGCAGGGCAAGAAGCAGCAAGCTGACTGACGCGATCCGGCGCCGGCCGGAAAAGGCGACCGCCGCAGAACGTAAAGCAGCAATCCGCGCCCACCCTCCCCGACCGAAAATGTCGGTTGCTGTTCGAAACTTTGGACCAAGCAATGGAAGCAGTGTTGTGCCACGGATAGGATCTGCCATGTCATCGGCATGCATCCCGGTCGCTCTCAAGGCTGCAATGATAGCACCTGCTGACGTACCGGCGAGCCCAGTGATATTCGCTCCGTACTCCTCAAGCGCCTTCAGGGCGCCGATGTGGACCAGCCCTTTTGCGCCGCCCCCTTCGAAGGCGACGAAGACACGATCAACAGTCCTGTCCTCGGCAGGCTCGTCCTCCTGGATCATCGATCTATCGGCTCAGCCATGGGACAGGGCGCCTCAATGGGTTTCAACGACCTGTAGCTAGCAGGAGGCGGTAAAGACATCCCTTCGAGCAAACAGGCATAGGCTTGGAAAATCTCCGGCAGGGGTTTATGTGCTCCTGCATTCTCTCGATTGCTTTCCGGTCAGCGGTTGCCCCCGGGGCGTGAGACCCATTCTCGGCCAGGAAGCTGTTACGATTAGCATAGGACACGATACATGCCCGGCATCGCACGTCAGTTCGAGCCGCAGATCACCCGCACCGGTGGCGCTCCCTCCAAGTACCGCTTCACCGCCCGTTGCTCGGGATGCCACAAGACGGACAC
>NZ_JAGPUP010000426.1:0-10821 GCF_018069605.1 Microvirga sp. HBU67558
TCACACCCGAACAGGCCGAGCGGAAATTGAGCTAACCCAGTGTCCGCGCAAGCGGGGGAAGATCAGTTGCAACCCTGCCGTGCAGCTTAGGATTGTCGCACCTCATTGGCGGCCCCCGAGCACCCCGTCGGTGATCGTTGTTTCCAACTGGCCACAAACCGCCGGTAAGCTTCCTCGGCCTGGCCGACCATCTCCCGCTCTGCCTCACGCACAGCCTTGTTGCCATACGCGGCCGCCGGTCCTTTTTGCCGGCCACCCCGGTGCGATGGATATCCCGCTGCCAGTTCCAAGTAGCGCAGTTTCCACTGCAGCAGCGCCGGCCGGCTCCAGGTGTAGTCTTCATCTTTGCTCAGCATGTGCCAGACGATCACCGCCAGCTTGCGTGCCGTTGCTACGGCCGCCACCGACTTGCCGCGCTTGTTCCTGATGCGGATGAAGAAGGCCCGCAGGGGGCCTGGTACGCCGGAGATCACCCAGGCTGCCTCGACCAGCATCGAGCGGGCGTGGGCCCGTCCCTGTTTGCTGATGCGCCCATGGTAGGCGGGCTTATCGCCTGATTGCCGCACCTTCGGATTGAGGCCGAAGTAGCTCACCAGCTTTTGCGGCGAGGAGAAGCGTGTGATGTCGCCGATCGCTGCCAGGACGCTCATGGCCACCGTGGCATTCACCCCCGTGATCGTCATCAGCCGTCTGACCTGCGGATCATCGAGCGCCTTTTGGGCGAGGCTCTTGTCCAGCTCCGCGAGCTCGGCCCCAAGCCGATCCAACTCACCGGCATGGCGCAGGATCACTCGGCGCTGATCCTCGGCGAGCGGAAGGGCCTCCAACCAGGCCCTTCCGCGTTTCGAGAACAGGCTGCCTTGATAGGGTGGGATCAGGTGAGCGTGCAGAACCGAGTGGATCCGGTTCTTGAGGCGGGTCATCTGCGCGACCAGCTGGGTGCGTTCGGCCGTGACACAGCGGCGGGCCTCGGTCTCCTCGTCCGGCATCCAGACCTCGGGTAGGAAC
Source organism: Microvirga sp. HBU67558 (assembly GCF_018069605.1). NCBI lineage: Bacteria > Pseudomonadati > Pseudomonadota > Alphaproteobacteria > Hyphomicrobiales > Methylobacteriaceae > Microvirga > Microvirga sp. HBU67558. Next base: position 1,009 of record NZ_JAGPUP010000426.1, read on the forward strand.
CCGCTGGCATGGAGCTTCGCCAGCACGCGCGCGTCAATCTTGTTGGTCTTGACCTTAGCCCAGGCGATCACCCGCACCAGGTTGGGATTGGCAATCACCACGCGTGCCACGAACGGCGACAGCAGGCGCACGATGGCGCTGGTGTTGCCGGTCGCCTCTAGGACGACCTCATCATTGGGCCTCAGGGTCTTGGCAAAGTGCAGCAGGCGGCTGCGTTCGAGCTCGATCTTGCCGGCATCCCGGATAACTCCCTTCTCCAGGATTGCCATCTGGGCAAAGGAACGATGGACATCGAGAGCAATGATCCTCATTTCCGGCTCCTGTGGCTTAAGCAACTTCGGGAGCCAGTGGGCCACACGACAACTACGGATCCGCGCTCGCAGCGCACCCGGGCCAGTCGAAGGGGCGGCTAGATTAATAACACGAGCTCTCAGCTCACAAATACATTCGGCCTGCCCACCTTCCGTGCTCCCGACACCCCTATCCCGGTACGCCGAGGATACCTGATCCGTCAGCCTTCAGAAACCTGAATGGAGGTGTCGCGCCTATTCATGCCCGATAATAACGTCCTTGAGGCGGATCACGGCGCGCTCAAGCGCGTCATCCGGCCGACACGCGGCTTCCGGACCATGAAAACCGCCGCCGCAACTCTAATGCGCTTTGAAATCATGCGCATGATCCGCCGCGGTCATTACAACAAGCGGGGACGTCGAGCGACAGGCGAAATACGCCTCTTCGGTCTTGCTGCCTGAGCGGCCTGTTTGACGGGGTTCGTTATGCCCTTTCAAGTTACTACAACAGTGCCGTGAAACCTCGGCGATCCGCAACAGCCGCGAACGTGCTGAGGAGGTCGATCTCAAGATCTGGATACTTCATCATCGTGTCCTCCAAAATACTTCAGATACGACCTAATGATCAGGCCAAAGCTGATCGATCGGAAGCGCCGTTTTGTATTTGACCTGCTTCAATGCGAAGCTGGATCTAATGCTAGATACCTCCTCAATTTTCGTTAGCTTATCTAAAACAAAATTCCGCAAAGCGACAGTGTCAGTAACTACAACCCGAAGTAAATAATCAGCATCGCCGGACATTAGGTAGCACTCCATCACCTCAGGCAGACCTATTACTACCTTCTCGAAATTCTCTAAGTTTTTTTCATTCTGACTCTTTAGAGATATTTGAATAAATACACTAATGGTGCTCCCGATGTTTTCTGGATCTAGAAGGGCTACATACTGACTGACAATGCCTTTCTCTTCGAGTTGCTTCACGCGGGCAAGGCATGGAGATGGTGACAACCCAACTCTGCTCGCCAACTCCACATTTGAAATCCTACCCGCCAACTGCAGCTCCGTCAGGATTCGTCGATCGGCTCGGTCAATGGAGTTTCGCAGCATTTTATATCTCCAAAACACGAGAACGAAGCATATCATGCTGACACAATGATTCAAGTTGGTATGTTCAGCAGGACATTCTGGCCAGGCCCTGTTAGCCTCTTGCGTACTAGGAGTATTAGAATGTCTGAAAGTATCAAGCGGGATAGTTTCGACGGTTCGCGCGATATCGACCCGAACGAAACAGCTGATTGGCTGGAATCTCTGGAGGCGATGACGCGGCGCGATGGAGCAGATCGCGTCAAATTTGTTCTGACTTCGCTAGACCGCCGGGCGCGCGAGCTAGGCGTCCTTTCCGACACTCTTCCTTACTCGCCCTATCGCAATACAATCTCGCTCGACAAACAGCCACCTTTCCCTGGCGATCTTGTCATGGAAGAGCGGATCACCTCGATCATCCGCTGGAATGCGCTCGCCATGGTGGTCAGAGCGAACCGGGCTTATGGCGATCTCGGTGGGCACGTCGCCAGCTACGCGTCAGCCGCGGAGATCTTCGAGATTGGCTTTAACCATTTCTTCCGTGGCGGCGGAGAGCAGGGCAAGGGTGACCTCGTCTTCTTCCAGCCGCACTCGGCGCCCGGTGTCTATGCGCGGGCTTTCCTGGAAGGGCGGCTTTCCTCCGAGAACCTCGCCTATTATCGCCAGGAAATCACCGGGCCAGGGTTATGCTCATATCCCCATCCCTGGCTGATGCCGGACTTCTGGCAGTTCCCCACAGGTTCGATGGGCATCGGCCCTATCAGCGCGATCTATCAGGCTCGCTTCATGCGCTATCTCCGTGATCGGGGTGTGCTCGATACTAACGAGCGGCATGTTTGGGGTGTGTTTGGCGATGGCGAGATGGATGAGCCGGAGTCGGTCGCGGCCTTGTCTCTCGCCGCCCGCGAGAATCTCGACAACGTGACCTTCATCATTAACTGCAACCTGCAACGGCTCGACGGCCCGGTGCGAGGTAACGGTCAGATCGTCCAGGAGTTAGAATCCATCTTCAAGGGTGCCGGCTGGAACGTCGTAAAGGTCCTGTGGGGCTCGGAGTGGGATGCGATCTTCGTCCGCGATACCAACCACAGCTTGTTGAAGCGCTTTGCTGAGACGGTCGACGGGCAATACCAAACGCTCGGCGCAAAAGATGGCGCCTACAACATCGCGCATTTCTTCGATGCCGATCCCGAGGTTAAGCAGCTTGTCGCACACATGTCCGATCAGGATATCGATCAACTGAAGCGCGGCGGGCACGATTTCCGAAAGCTCTTTGCCGCTTTCCAGAAGGCGAAAGATTGCAAGGGGCGCCCGACCGTCATCCTAGCCAAGACCAAAAAGGGCTACGGTATGGGCCGCGCTGGCGAGTCGAAGATGACGGCACACCAGGCCAAGAAGCTTGATGTCGACGCGCTCCTGGCATTCCGCGACAAATTTTCTCTGCCGCTTTCGAATGCCGACGTCGAAAACCTCGAATTCCTCAAGCCCGCCGACGAGTCGGCTGAGATTTCGTACTTGAAATCCAGGCGTGAGGCACTGGGCGGATACCTTCCGGTTCGCAGAACGGCTGCGAAGCCTTACCCGGTGCCGGAGATCGAGAGCTATGCCGAGTTTGCCCTCAGGGCTGGTGGTAAGGAGATGTCGACGACCGTCGCCGCGGTGCGCCTGTTCAGCATGCTCCTCAAAGACAAGGAGTTGGGCCCGCGCATTGTGCCAATCGTTGCCGATGAGGCCAGGACGTTCGGAATGGACAACCTGTTCCGACAGGTCGGTATCTATTCGCCGCTCGGTCAGCTCTACGAGCCCGAAGACGCCGGGACAATGTTGTATTATAAGGAGTCGAAGGACGGCCAACTACTTGAGGAGGGCATCACGGAGGCGGGAGCGATCTCCTCCTGGGTGGCCGCAGCGACCTCGTACAGCGTGCATGGCGAGCCCATGCTGCCTTTTTACATCTATTATTCGATGTTCGGGTTTCAGCGGATTGGTGACCTGATTTGGGCCGCTGCCGACCAGAGGGCGCGCGGATTCCTGATCGGAGCTACAGCTGGTCGGACGACGCTGGGCGGCGAGGGTCTCCAGCACCAGGATGGCAGCAGCCACCTGGTGGCGTCGACCATCCCGACTTGCCGCGCATACGATCCGGCGTATGCCTACGAGATGGCCGTCATCATCGACCATGGCTCCCGGCGGATGATGGAGGAGGGCGCCGACGAGTTCTTCTACGTCACTGCAATGAACGAGGCCTATGCGCAGCCTTCGATTCCTGTTGGTATCGAAGGCGACATCATACGCGGCATGTACAAGCTTTCGGGCCCCTTAGATGCTCCGGCTGCCGTTCGTCTACTAGGATCAGGTGCGATCCTGCCGGAGGTCGTTGCCGCCGCGGAACTACTGAAGAGCGACTGGAACGTTGAGGCCGACATCTTCAGCGTTACCAGCTTCAGCGAGCTTGCACGCGAAGCGCGCGAACTGGAGCGCCAGCAGATCTTCCGAGGAGCCGGTTACGGCAAAAGCCACGTCACCAGACTTTTGGAGGGCTCTGCTCCGATTATCGCAGCCACCGACTATGTCCGAGCCTATCCCCAATTGATCGCATCTTATGTTGGTGCGCGGTTCATCACGCTCGGCACGGACGGATTCGGCCGCAGCGATAATCGTAAGGCGCTGCGCAGCTTCTTCGAAGTTGATCGCTATTATGTTGTGTTGGCAGCCCTATCGAGCCTAGCCGCGGAAGGTGCAATTGCCTCAGAATCAGTCGGTCAGGCCGTTTCAAAGTATGACCTGACCGTCAACGAAGCTGCGCCTTGGTCGCGCTGAGTCAGCAAAGTCGATAGAGGAAGGCGCGGCCATGGCTGCCAGAAAAATAATTGAGCTACCGGATATCGGCGATTACAAGGATGTCCCCGTCGTTGAGATCCTGGTTAAGCCAGGAGAGGCTGTGAAGGCCGATCAGCCCATTATTACGCTGGAATCCGACAAGGCGACCCTTGAGGTTCCTGCTCCATCGGCCGGTCGGATTGTGGAATTTCTCGTCGGGCTTGGCTCGAAGGTCTCCACGAGCGATGCTGTAGCAATCCTTGAAATAGACGATGCTGACGCTCCGGCAACGCAGGCGTCCGCCACCGACACCGCACCCACGCTCCCCGCGTCGAAGGCCGAAGCCGAGCGGCAAGCGCCGGTCACTACAGCGCCTAAGGTGGAACCTGCGGCCGCCGCTTCCGCAGCTCCCGTGCCGGCCGGATTGCAGTCGATCCACGCAACGCCATCAGTTCGCGGCTATGCGCGCGAGCTTGGTGTCGATCTTTCGAAGGTCTCCGCCACAGGCCGGAAGGGACGCATTCTGCGGGAAGACGTCCAGGCGTTCGTCAAGAGCCGCCTGTCTGGGTCGATTTCCGGAAATGCGGAATCCATTTCGGGCGCCCCGCTGCCGCCCATGCCGACGTTCGACTTCTCGAAATTCGGAGAGATCGAGCGCGAGCCGCTGTCCCGCATCCAGCAAATCTCGGGTGCAAACCTGCACCGCAATTGGCTGCATATCCCCCATGTGACCAATTTCGACAATGCGGATGTGACTGAGCTCGAAGCGTTGCGGACGGCGGTCAACAATGAGCGGAGGGATCCGCCGGTGAAGCTCACGATGGTGGCCTTCCTTATCAAGGCGTCAGCGCTTGCCCTGCGGCAGTATCCGCGCTTCAACAGCTCGCTCGACGGGACGAGCTTAGTGATGAAACGCTATGTGCATGTCGGTTTCGCGGTCGACACGCCAAAGGGGCTGATGGTTCCGGTGATCCGCGACTGCGACCGAAAGGGTTTGATCGAAATCGGGAGCGAAATGGCAGCACTTTCCGAAAAGGCCCGCCAAGGCAAGCTGGCCCCTGCCGATATGGAAGGGGGCTGCTTCTCTGTCTCCTCGCTTGGAGGTATTGGTGGCGCTGGGTTTACGCCGATCATTAATGCTCCTGAGGTTGCGATCCTCGGGGCCGCTCGCTCTCAGACGCAGGCAGTTTGGAACGGCACGGCGTTCGAGCCGCGTCTGATCACTCCCATTAGCCTGTCGTGGGATCACCGGGTGGTCGACGGGGTCGCCGCTGCACGCTTCCTCGGCCACGTCGCGGCACTGTTGGGCGACTTCCGTCGCGCCCTGCTTTGAGGTATCTGCGATGGCAACGAAAATTCATGTGCCCGATTTGGGCGACTATAAAGACGTGTTGGTCGCTGAACTCTTGGTTAAGGCGGGTGACACGGTTTCAGTCGATCAGCCCCTGGTCGCTATTGAAAGCGACAAAGCGACCATAGAAATTCCATCGCCTGTTGCTGGGCGTTTGCTGTCCTTGGAGGTGCAGCTCGGCGATCGCATCAGCACATCCTCGTTATTGGCTATTGTTGAGGAGGCCGGTGGAGCGGCAGGACCCGAGCCCAAGGTGTCGCAGCACGAGTCCGCGTGCGCAAAGCCCGCTGGCGGGCTGGTCACCGAGCGATACGACCTCGTGGTGATTGGCGCGGGTCCTGGCGGCTACTCGGCGGCGTTCCGTTCCGCTGACTTGGGATTGCGCGTCCTTCTCGTAGAGAAGCAGAGCGTTCTGGGTGGCGTCTGTCTGAATGTCGGCTGCATCCCTTCCAAGGCGTTACTGCACACCGCTGCCGTTGTCGAGGAAGCAGGTCGCATGGCTTCCCACGGAATCACCTTCGCGGCCCCCAACATTGACCTGGAGAAGCTCAGAGCGTCGAAAGATCACGCCGTGAAGCGGCTGACCGACGGTCTTGGCCAAATGGCGAGGATGCGCAAAGTCGAGGTGCTCACCGGTACGGCCAGCTTTGCAGGACCTGACAGCCTGACGGTCGAGGAGGCTCGGGGCGCGAAGCGGGAAATCGCTTTTGCGAAATGCATCGTGGCCGCCGGATCCTCGCCGATCCACCTACCTTTCCTGCCCAAGGATCCGCGTATCGTGGATTCCACGGGAGCGCTAGAGCTCCCCTTCATCCCCAAGCGGATGTTGGTAATCGGAGGCGGCATCATCGGAATGGAAATGGCGACCGTCTACAGTGCGCTTGGAGCCCGAATCGATGTTGTCGAGCAATTCGACGGATTGCTCGCTGGGGCTGATCGCGACCTAGTGGCAATCTGGCAGAAGCGTAACACTCACCGCTTTGATCGGCTGATGCTTTCGACGCGACTGGAATCTGTGACCGCCACCGAGGGCGGGCTGCTTGCAACGTTCGCAGGAGCCCAACACGAACCGAAGAACTACGATCTTATCCTCCAGGCCGCTGGGCGGCGGCCCAATGCAGAAAGCCTGAACCCGGCTGCAGCCGGCCTCGAATGTGAAGGCGGCTTCATTTGCGTCGACAAACAGATGCGCACATCGAATGAACGTGTCTTCGCAATTGGCGATATCGTCGATCAGCCGATGCTAGCGCACAAGGCGGTACACCAGGGGCATGTCGTGGCGGAAGTAATCGCTGGCAATAAGGCGGGCTTCGATGCTCTTGTTTGCCCGTCGGTGGCCTATCTCGACCCGGAGATCGCCTGGGTTGGAATGACAGAGGATGCAGCCAAGGCCTCAGGGACCACAGTCGAAGTGGGGCGCTTCCCTTGGGCTGCTTCCGGCAGGGCGATCGCGAACGGCGTTGATTACGGCATGACGAAACTCCTGTTCTCGAGGGAGACAGGTCGGATTGTTGGTGGTGGCGTCGTGGGTGCCGGAGCAGGGGACCTGATCGGTGAAGTCTGCCTTGCCATCGAAATGGGTGCTGATGCCCAGGATATCGGTAAGACAATCCATCCCCATCCAACCTTCACGGAAACGATCGGGATGGCTGCTGAGGTGGCGTCTGGCGTTTGTACCGATCTCCCCCCACCTAAGCCGCAAAAGAAGTAAAGAGGCACTGCAAAGTCGCGCTAAAGAGGCACTGTGCCTTCTTATATGGGCCCACATGTCAGTCAAGTGCTGTTCGCTGGTGTCGCTACGACGTCCAAGATTGAGCCCAATGGTGTTTCTGAGAACCGCTCGTCGGCATCACTGTATATCCGGTTGGGCCATAGCCCAGACCATTGTCTCATGTGGCGGAGCAGGATCTAAGGTGAGCGCGGCCATTCATTTCTGCGTGATAGTTTCAGCTAAGGGACAAACGCGGTCGCACTCCCGTTCGACGTCTCGCGCTCCCGCTCCAGCGCGCATTGAGGTTCAGGGCTTCACGGCAACATCGGCTGGAAGGGCGCCTGTTTCGACATAGCGCCACAGCAGGGTCAGCAGCTTGCGGGCCAATGCCACAATCTCATTGCGTCTGACCCGGCCGGAGCCGAACCGACACGGCTGAGGAACCAGACCGCCAGCACACTGTCAGGCTGAATGCACAGATTAAGCCGGGCAAGTTCGATCAGCGCCTCGCGAGCGCGGGCGCTGGCGTCCTTGGTGATGCCCGGCTCGCGCGACCGGCAGTCGCCCGCAAGCGGACTGTGGATCAGACTGGCATAGGCGGCACAAGGCGCCGACACGCATAACATCGGTAGAACACCTCCTTGGTGAGGACCGTGGCAATCTCAGGGCCGATACCCCTCTCTGCAGGAGGGGAGCCAAGCTTGGACGAGTCCTCTGCTCGTGCCGCCTCTTCTGTATCGCGCATCATCTCGACCTTTGCCAGGTGCCACAGCACGAGTTCAAGCCAATCGACCTAAAGGGCGACTTCCGCAGAAGGAAGTCGCCGCATCGTACTGCCCGGGATCAAGTCAAAGTCCAGGCGGCGCCTTGCGGAAGCAAGAATGCGCCAACTGCCGATCTCAGAGCATCTCAACCGTAGATTCGTTTAGCTCTGGATGTCCCGAGATTAATGGGCTGTAGTTTGGAAGACTCTCGAAGCGCTGAAGCCACTTCCCAACAGCTGGCATCACCTCAAGGTCAATCCCTCCGATTCTGGCCAGACGGGTGTAAGGATAGACGACTACGTCGGCGACGCTGGGATGTCCTGCAGTAGCGAGCCAATCGCTGTCGCTCAATTCGCTCAGACGGTCATTGAGACAGCCAAGCGCTTGGCCGGCTTGCTGCTCCCAGCCCTTTACCATCTGCGGATCGACGAACCTGTGCGGATGAAGAGCACGATGAAGTCGCAACTGTGCCAGCGGGAGCATGAGGGACGATTGTTGAAACGAAATCCATGATAGCACGTCCGCCTGCTCGAAGCGGTCCTCAGACCACCATGACGTGCCGACCACGGGTAATGCAGGATCGCTCCGGGTTCGGTGATGGTTCGGCCGTCTGCACACTGGGGAACTGGCACCTGCCGGAAGCGGCTGACCGACGCGAAACCTGGCGATCGCTAATCCCCTGGACGATAGAAAAGGTTCTTCGTTCGAGCGGTATCCCAACAAAGCTTGCTAGAAGGCGCACCTTCCAGACGTTGCCCGACCGTTGGGTATCGTAGAGACGCATCTACACTCATGTGCCACCTTGTCGCGAGACGCCCGGAAGGCCGCGCCTCACGACGCTGAAAGCTTGAGCTTCGAAGCGGCTCTGCATTTCCAGAAGCGCGGCTCCAGCTCGAGAAGGCGTTGTGCCATGCACTTCTTACGCGATTCACTGTTGCCTGGGAAAAAGCCCGAAGACTCGTTTCAGGGGATCAGAAGGATAAGGATTTCATGCGCGAGGCAATGACTGCCTCTTCAAGAAATTCGAGGCGATCCTGTCCCCAAAAGATGTCACCCTCAAAGAGGTAGAAGGGCGAGCCAAAAACTCCTCGTTCAATCGCCTCGTCTGAATAGCGCCAGAACTCTCTTTGGATCTCCTGCGACGCTGCCCGTTTAAGCAAATCATCGACATTCTTCAGGCTGCGTTTGCCGATCTCAAGCAAGGCCTCCGCTTGGGAGACATCGACCTCCTCGACCCACACCGCTTTTAAAATATCGTGGCTGACCTGTTCGACATCCTGCCCGTCCCGCTTCGCAGCGATGATAAGACATGAAGCGAGGTCCTCATTCGTAGTCCCATGCTTTGGGGGGACGTTGATCGGCATGCCGAGCTTGCGTTGCCAGCGGCGGAGCTCAGCCAGCCGATAATCCTGGCGTTGTTTTGAACGATCGCCGAGCAGAATTCCGCCTGTCTTCGCATATACATAAGGCATCTTGACCGGAAAGTAATTGATGGCCACATCATGCCGCCTTGCCATCGCCGCGAGCCGCGGACCGCCGAAATAGGCCCAGTCAGACAAAACCCAAAAGTAATAATCGATCTGTTTTGTAGCCATGGTTTTCTCCATGAAGTACCGGCGAATATCTTCAATCGGATAGCGCTCAGGGCGCCGTCCAAAATGATCAGGCTAAGTAGCTGAACGTGAACGGCGTCGCTCAATGCAAGATCTGGGACAGGAAGAGCCTGGTGCGCTCGTGCTGCGGATTTCTGAAGAACTCGTCGGGTGTGTTCATCTCGACGATCTGTCCGTAATC
>NZ_JAGPUP010000427.1:0-10920 GCF_018069605.1 Microvirga sp. HBU67558
CGCAAGGGCAAGTTCGACGCCATCATCGTCGAGACCACCGGCCTCGCCGATCCCGCCCCCGTGGCTCAGACCTTCTTCATGGATCAGGACGTGTCCGACGCCGCCCGCCTCGACGCGGTGGTGACGGTCGCCGACGCCAAATGGCTCTCCGCCCGCCTGAAGGACGCGCCCGAGGCGAAGAACCAGATCGCCTTCGCGGACGTGATCATCCTCAACAAGATCGATCTCGTGTCTGCCGCGGAGCTGGAAGAGGTCGAGGCGCGCATCCGCGCCATCAACCCCTATGCGAAGCTCCATCGGACGCAGAACTGCTCGATCCCGATCGCCGAGGTGCTCGACCGCAAGGCCTTCGATCTCGACCGGATCATCGAGCTGGAGCCCGACTTCCTGGAGGAAGGCCACCACCATCATCACGACGAGGAGATGCAATCCGTCGCCGTGCATCTCGACGGCGAGGTGGATCCGGAGAAGTTCATGCCGTGGATCTCGAACCTGACCCAGGTCGAGGGGCCGAACATCCTGCGCTGCAAGGGCATCGTGGCGTTCCCGAACGAGCCGAAGCGCTTCGTCTTCCAGGGCGTTCACATGATCCTGGACGGCGACGTCCAGGGCGAGTGGAAGCCCGGCGAGAAGCACACCTCGAAGGTGGTCTTCATCGGCCGCGACCTGAACGAGAAGGCGATCAAGGAAGGCTTTCTGGCCTGCGCGGCCTAAATCCCGCCGAACCGGCCTCGGGCTTTCAGCCCGGGGCCGCCTTGGCCATGCACTCGCGCACATGAGCCCTGCGCGCGGCGATGATCTGGTTGCGCGTATCCTCGGCCATGCCGATGCCCCGGCTGCTGGTGCGGTAGATCAGGTTGGCCTCCTGCTGACAGGCCGCCCTCCGCGCCTCCCTGGCCGATGGCGCCGCGCCCTGTTCCTGCGCGACAACCGGCGCAGAAATCATGACGGCAAGGACCAGGGCGGACAGTGGCAGGACTCGCATTCACTCACTCCTTCTTGAGTCGCGCAGTGTGAAGGAAGCGCCCGGATCTGGCCAAAGACCAAAAGGCCTAATCCCAGGGCCATTGGTGGATCACCCGCCGTTGAGAAATTGGATATGCCCCTGCCCCCGATCGGATGATCCGTGCTATGGGCAGCCCGCATGAAGGGATCCCATCGATGAGCACTGGAACCGCACCGTCCTTGACCCAGAACGTGACGCCCGTGGCGGCGGGCGCTCATGTCACGGCCATCGGCTGGCTGAAAGGTACGGCCGCCTTCGGCCTCGGCGACGGCGGCGTTCTGCTGGCCCGGGACGGCGAGACCCACCGGGTCGAGGCTCACTCCGATGCAGGCGTGCTGGTGGCGGCGAGCGACGGAGAGCGCTTCGTGACGGGCGGCGACGACGGCCGCGTCGCCGTCACCGGCCTCGACGGCTCCACGAAGACGCTGGCCGAAACGAAGGGTGCCTGGATCGATTCGCTCGCCGTCAGCGCCGGCGGGGCCGTCGCCTACGGGGCGGGCAAGAGGGTCGTCGCCCGCGACGACAAGGGCCGGGAGAAGACCCTCGAGGTTCCCTCGGCGGCCCGCGGCCTTGCCTTCGCGCCCAAGGGCTACCGGCTGGCGATCTCCCACTACAACGGGGCGACTCTCTGGTTCCCGAATGTGGAAGCCAAGCCCGAATCCCTGGAATGGAAGGGCTCGCATCTCGACGTCACCTGGTCGCCCGACGCCCGCTTCGTGGTGACCTCCATGCAGGAGAACGCCCTCCACGGCTGGCGGCTCATCCCCGACAAGGGCCACATGCGCATGAGCGGCTACCCGTCGAAGACGCGCTCCCTGTCCTGGTCGGGCGACGGCAAGTGGCTCGCCACCTCGGGCGCCGAGGCGGCCATCATCTGGCCGTTCGAATCGAAGGAAGGCCCCATGGGCAAGGCGCCGCGGGAATGCGGCGTGCGCCCGGCCAAGGTCAGCCGGGTTGCCTTCCACCCCAATACTCTGGTGCTGGCTGTCGGCTACGAGGACGGCTGCATCCTGCTCATCCGCCTCAACGACGCCTCCGAGCTTCTGGTGCGCCCGGCCGTCAAGGACAGCGGCATCACGGCCATGGCCTGGGATAAGGGGGGCAAACGCCTTGCCTTCGGCTGCGAGGACGGTCAGGCCGGCATCCTGACCCTGCCCGCGTGAGATCGCCCGTGGCCCTGTTCGGCGCGTTTCTGAGAGGGTCCTTCGGCCTGCCGAAGCCCGACAAGCAGGCTGTCGACCGGGTCAAGGACCTGGCCCGCACGGCCCTGCAGGTCTTGCCCGACACCGCCTTCGCGGTCAACGAGATCGCCTGCAACGATCCCGGCTGCCCGGGCATCGAGACCGTGATCCTGGTGATGGAGCCGGGTCGGAAAACCCGGGCCCTGAAGGTGCAGAAGCCCCTCGACGAGGTGATGGAACAAGATATCCTTCAGGCTCTTGACCCGTGAGGCATCGAACCGGAAAGTGGGCACCACTTTGTGGATCCATTCGATGCTATTTTCTCGAGAGCGCATCGTGTGGGGCGGAGACCGGATCCACTGTTCGCTGACGCGGCCCTCAGGCCCGCACGATGCGCGGAGGTCAAGCTTGCCCAGGATCACGCGCATCATCGCTTTCGGACTGGGCCTGTGCGGCGGCATCGTCGCCTCGCAGGGTCCCGAATTCGCCCAGCAGTACCGCCAGCGGCTGGGCGGCGCGATCGATGAATTGCGGCAGGTGATCGCGCGCTTCGACTCGGATGCCCAGGCCAGTGGCGAGACCCAGGCGAGCGCCATCGCGCGCCTGCGCTCCAATGCGGACGATTTCGTCAGCCGCCAGGGCGCCGCCATGCAGGCCAATGTGGAGCGTCTGGGGAATCTCGAGGCCCACCGGACCTCCATGATGCAGGCCGGCCCCTTCGCGCGGGTTGCGCTCATGGTGCGCGACGGCGACCGCGACGTCATGGAGGCGGTCTACCGCGACTTCGAGCCGGCCCTGCCGGTGACCGAGGAGGGCATGCTCTCGACGGCTGTGGGCTTCATTGCCATGTGGGGCGGTCTGCTCCTGCTGACGGGCTTCGTGCGCAGCCTGTGGCGCCGGCCGCGCTCGCACCGGGGTGCGGTGCGAGCTTAAGCTTCGCGTTCCGGCTTTCCGGCCAGCACCACGTAAAAGCCTAAGCCGTCCTGGACAGGCAGGGTCTGCAGCCGGTCGATCCAGCCGCGCTTCTTGGCCTCCAACAGGGCCTTGCCGACCGGCTGGAACAGGGTCTCGCCGCCGCCTTCCGGCGGCGGATCGAGGCGGATGGCCACCGCTTTCGACGGGGAGAAGCGGCTGCGCTCTAGCATGTCCTGGATCGAGGCCGCGGCCTTTTCCCGTGACGCGGCCCGCAGATCGAGCACGCTCTCGGCATCGGTGACGCCCAGGCCGCCGCGGAGCTTGTTGGCGTAGAATTCCTCGAAATGGGGCATCTCAGCTCACTCCATGGGTCGTGCCCGGCCCTCGCCGCCAGACATGACATCCGCCACGTCATGGCCGGGACGGGCCTGTCCCGGCCATCCTGATTGTTCGTAACGCTGCGCTCTTCGCATCGCGATCACCGGCTCAAGGCCGGCGACGACGTGGAGAGTGTCCCTTCCCGGCCGCCATAGGACGGTCGGGAAGGACGATGAGCGGGTTACCGCACCAGCACGTTCCGGAACTGCCACGGATCGGACGAATCGATGTCCTCCGGGAAGAAACCGGGGCGGTCGGTGAGCGGGGTCCAGTCGGTATAGTGGCCGTTCACCGGGCCGAGATAGGGCAGCTGCACTTCGAGGCAGCGGCGGAAATCCATCTCGTCGGCCTCGACGATGCCGGCGTTCGGGTTCTCCAGCGCCCAGACCATGCCGGCGAGCACCGCGGAGGTCACCTGCAGGCCGGTGGCGTTCTGGTAGGGCGCCACGCGGCGCGTCTCCTCGATGGAGAGCTGAGAGCCGTACCAATAGGCGTTCTTGCCGTGGCCGTAGAGCAGCACGCCGAGCTCGTCGATGCCGTCCACGATCTCGTTCTCGTCGAGGATGTGCTGCTCCTCCTGGAACTTGCCGGCGCTGCCGAACATCTCGTGCAGCGAGAGCACCGCCTCGTTGCACGGATGGTAGGCGTAGTGGCAGGTCGGGCGGTACACGGCCTTCCCCTCCTCGCGCACGGTGTAATAATCCGCAATCGAGATCGACTCGTTGTGGGTGACCAGGAAACCGTATTGCGGGCCCGGGGTCGGGCACCAGGTGCGCACGCGGGTGTTGGCGCCGGGCTGAAGCAGGTAGATCGCCTGCGCGTCGGGGCCGAGCGTGCCGGCGTTCTCCGGCATCCATGTCTCGTGCGTGCCCCAGCCGAGCTCGGCCGGCTGCAGACCCTCCGACACGAAGCCGTCCACCGACCAGGTGTTCACGAAGGTGCCCATGGGCTTCTCGGACCTGGCGCGCTGGGTGTCGCGCTCGGCGATGTGGATGCCCTTCACGCCGACCTGGCGGGCCAAGCGGGCCCAGTCCTCACGGTTCTTCGGCTCGTCATGGGCGATCCCGAGATCGCCCGCCACGTTGACCAGCGCCTGCTTGACGAACCAGGACACCATGCCGGGATTGGCCCCGCAGCAGGACACCGCCGTGGTGCCGCCCGGATTGCGCCTGCGCGCCTCCATGGTGATCTCACGCAGGGCGAAGTTCGTGCGCGACTCGGGCCCCTTGCTCTTGTCGAAATAGAAGCCGGGCCAGGGCTCGTTGACGGTGTCGATATAGAAGCAGTTGAGCGAGCGGCACAGCTCCATGATGTCGACGGAGCCGGTGTCCACCGAGAGGTTGACGCAGAAGCCCTGTCCGCCGCCGGCGGTGAGCAGCGGCGTGAGCAACTCGCGGAAATTGTCCTTGGTCACGGCCTGCTGGATGAAGCGGATGCCGCGCTCGTCGAGAAGCTCCTTGTGCTTCTCCTGCGGATCGATGACCACGAAGCGGCTCTTGTCGTACTCGAAATGGCGTTCGATGAGCGGCAGAGTGCCCTGGCCGATCGAGCCGAAGCCGATCATGACGATGGGGCCGGTGATGCGACCGTGAACGGGCCAAGTGGTCATCAGAGCTGTCTCCTTCGCGATAGCAGAGATGGAAAACGGTAAACGCCGAACGGCGGGTTTGGGCGCATGTAGGAGTGCTAAGCCCCCGGGGTCAATGCCCGGGGCCCTCCCCCGGCCCGGCGGGGCAATTTCCCTGCGGATGGCGAAGGGTGGATGACAGCCCCGGCGCGCCGTGCTCATTACACCCTCGACATCGTGCAACAGGGCTGCATGATCGCAGACCTCTTTTCCGTTCACCCGGCCGCGAGCGATGAAATTCCACGACCTTGTCAGGCAGTATTGGCGCATCATCGGGCTCGGCTTCGCCCTGACCTTCCTGTCATCCTTCGGCCAGACCTTCTTCATCTCCCTGTCGGGTCCCGACATCCGCCAGGCCTTCGGTCTCACGCACGGCGCCTTCGGGTCGATCTATTCCCTCGCGACCCTGTCGTCCGGGCTCCTGATGATCTGGGCTGGCAGCGTCATCGACCGGGTCGACATTCGCCTCTACGCCACCACAGCCATGCTTGGCCTGGCGGCGGCGGCAGTCAGTCTGTCCGTGGCGCCCAACCTCGTAGCGCTGGGCCTGAGCCTGTTCGCCCTGCGCCTGTTCGGCCAGGGCATGCTCAGCCATGCGGGCGTGATGAGCACGGCGCGCCTGCACGAGGGCGTGCGCGGGCGGGCCCTGGGCGTGGCTGCGCTGGGCTTTCCGGCCGGAGAGGCGACCCTTCCGGCCCTTGCCATCGCGCTGATCGCCGCCTTCGGATGGACGGGCGCCTGGCGCATCGCCGCGCTCGTCATCGTGGCGGCGCTCGCCGCCGGCTGGCTGCTCGGCGTTGTCCTCGCGGCGAAGGACGCGGACCTCGAGGCATCGGCACGCAAGAAGGCCTCGGGCGATCCGGGGCCGCGATGGAGCGACATCCTGCGTGATTGGCGCTTCCTGGCGCTCATCCCGACCATGATCGGCTACCCGGCGATCATGACGGCCTATTTCTTCCATCAGCGCTTCATCGCGGATCTGAAGGGCTGGTCCCTGGAGCTCTTGGCCAGCAGCATCACGCTCTTCGCCCTGGTGTCCGTGGTGGTGGCCATGAGCGCTGGCAGCTTCGTCGACCGGTTCGGCGCCGTGCGCCTCAGCCATTTCTACCTGGCCGGCATGACGGCGGCGTCCGTCACGCTGGCGACGTTCGACGCGCCGTTCCTGCCGCTCGTGTTCTTCGGGCTCGTCGGTCTGACGTCCGGCTGCACCAACGTGGTGATCGCGGCCGTTCTGGCGGAGTTGTTCGGCACCGCGCATCTGGGCAAGATCCGGGCGCTTGCCGGCGCCATCATGGTGGTGGCCTCGGCCGCGACGCCAGGCGCGATCGGCCTTCTGTTCGATGCGGGTGTGAGTCTGGAAGCGGTCTGCCTGGGCTTTGCCGCCTACATGGTCGCGGCGGCGGCCGTCACCTTCGTACTGCCCAACCCGAGGGCTGCGCGCGTTTAGAGCGTCGAGCGACGCTCTCCCGAGAGAGGAGGCATCGGATCAATCCCAAAAGTGCCGATCCACTTTCGGGTCCGATGCTCCAGCCCTCGGGAGGATCTCGTCGGGTTCAATACGCGGGGCGAAGGCCCGCCAGCACGCCCTGCGCGGCGGCAGCGACGAGCGCGCCGAGATCGGGCTTCTGCTCGAACGCTCCCGTGGCGGACACGAGACCGCGGGCATCGTCGAGGGCGCCGGCCTCGAGTTCGAGCGCCAGGAAGCGGCTGCGCTCGTAGGGACCCGGCAGCCAGAGAGAGCCGGTCTTCCCGGCGGAGAAGCCGAAGCGCTCGTAATAGGGTGCGTCGCCCACCAGCAGCACCGCCTTGTGGCCGAGATCGGCGGCGCGCGTCAGCGCCTCACGCATGAGCTTGCCCCCGAGGCCGAGGCTCTGCACGGACGGATCGATCGCGATCGGGCCAAGCATCAGCGCGGCGCGGTTCGGACCCGCCGAGACGTGCCACAGGCGCACCGTGCCGATGATCTCGCCGTCCCGGTCGATGACCAGGGACAGGCCGTCGGCCGGCATCCTGCCCTCGCGCAGGCGTTCGCAGGTCTTCTGGAACCGGGCGGGTCCGAAGCAGGCATCGAGCAGCGCCTCGCGGGCCTCGACATCGCGGAAGGTTTCTTCGCGGATCGTGATCATGGCCGTGGCCTCCCAAAACACGTGGGGTGAGCGACAGCCCTCGCACCTGCTCGAGACCGAGCAGGCCGTCCGGGACAACTCTGTTGGGTTGGTGCCTGCCTCATTCGACGAGGCAGGCGGGACGTGAGTTTCTAAAGTCGCATTCGCTTCCGCAAAACCGGCAAGCCACTTTTGCGGAGAATGCTTTAGATCACGTAGGACTTGAGCGGCGGGAAGCCGTTGAACGCGACCGCCGAGTAGGTGGTCGTGTAGGCGCCCGTGCCCTCGATCAGCACCTTGTCGCCGATCTCCAGCGAGACGGGGAGCAGGTAGGGCTCCTTCTCGTAGAGAACGTCGGCCGAGTCGCAGGTGGGACCCGCGAGCACGCACGGCACCATCCGGTCCTGATCGTGCTCCGTGCGGATCGGGTAGCGGATCGACTCGTCCATCGTCTCGGCGAGACCGCCGAACTTGCCGATGTCGAGATAGACCCAGCGCACCTCGTCCTCGTCGCGGCTCTTCTTCGACACGAGAACGACCTCGGCCTCGATGACGCCCGCGTTGCCGACCATGCCGCGGCCCGGCTCGATGATCGTCTCCGGGATGCGGTTGCCGAAGTGCTTCGACAGCGCCCGGAAGATCGACTCGCCATAGGCTTCGACCTGCGGCACCGTCTTCAGGTACTTGGTCGGGAAGCCGCCGCCGAGGTTGACCATCGACAGGTGGATGCCGCGGTGAGCGCATTCACGGAAGATCGCCGAAGCGGACCCGAGAGCCTGGTCCCAGGCTTCCGTGTTGCGCTGCTGCGAGCCCACGTGGAAGGACACGCCGTAAGCCTCCAGGCCCTGACGGTAGGCATGCTCCAGCACGTCCACGGCCATCTCGGGCACGCAGCCGAACTTGCGGGAGAGCGGCCACTCGGCGCCGGCGCCGTCGCACAGGATGCGGCAGAACACCTTCACCTCGGACGCGTCGATGCCGGCCGTCGCGGCGGCCCGGGAGATCTTCTCGACCTCGGCCTCGCAGTCGACCGCATAGAGGCGCACGCCGAGCTCGAGGGCGCGCACGACGTCGCGCTCCTTCTTGATCGTGTTGCCGAAGGAGATGCGGTCGGGCGTCGCGCCGGCATCCAGCGCGAGCTGGATCTCGACCACGGACGCCGTGTCGAAGCAGGAGCCGAGCTCGGCCAGGAGCTTGAGCACCTGCGGCTCCGGATTGGCCTTCACGGCGTAGAAGACGCGCGTGTCGGGGAGCGCACGGGCAAACTTGGAGTAGTTGTCGCGCACGACCTCGAGGTCGACGACCACGCACGGGCCGTCCTCACGTCGGTTGCGCAGGAATTCACGGATGCGCTGAGTCATGGCGCTCTCCCCACCAAAGGTTCAATGGAGGTCTTCAAGCCTCCGGATTGAAATTCAGACGATCAGGAAGTCCTGCCGTCCGGCGTCAGCGGGGAAAGATGGCATCCCGCTTCGTGCGATGGAGACACGAGAAGCGGCGATGGGCTCTTCACCCGACGATGCTGCCTTGGATTGGATGGGGATACTCCATCCGCACGCCTGGCAATGATAAACAAGCCTCTTCGGTGTTGACCTTTGGAGGGCCAACGAGACCAAAAAAGCCCGTTCGTCGTTGCTTTAAGTCGCGTCCCCCGTTGAGAACGAGGTGCGCCGGTTTTCGCCTCCGGCTGCCGGTTAGGGGTATCGAGAGCTAGGGCGCTCTCGGGCGGCTGTCCGGCCTCTTGTCCGGATGCCCACCAACCGGCACGCGACCACAGGCACGTGCGAAATTGGGCAGGGGTGAAATAAGCATATTCGCCAGGGATCACAAGAGCTTTTCGAACCCCGCCTGAGATTTTTTTAACCCTGCCGGGACCTGTGTCTTGCCCGCATCACCGTTCAGCCTCCATTAAGCGGGACCGGTACACGGAAGACGCTCGAGCCCCATATTCCAATGCCTTGAATTCCAGCCATTTTCCTCCTTCAGCCGAGAACGCCCCGCAGCCATGACGAACCTGTCCCGCCGTACTCTCCTGCAAAGCCTGCTCGCAGCCACCGCGCTGCCTGCCTTCCACCAGCAGGCTTCAGCCCAGCAGCAGACCGGCGTGCCGGCGCCCAACCCCTTCCGGTACGAGGATGTGGTGCGCCGCGCCCGCGAGCTGGCGGCCGTACCCTATGAGGCTCCTCCGACCCAGCTGCCGGAGCCCCTCAACCGGCTCAGCTTCGACGATTATCGCGACATCCGTTTCCGGCCCGACAAGGCCCTGCTCGGCTCCGGCAACGGGCCGTTCCGGATGCAGCTCTTCCACCTGGGCTTCCTCTACCAGCGCCCCGTGACCGTGAACATCATCCGCGACGGGGTGCCCACGCCCGTGCCCTATCAGCGCGAGCTGTTCGATTACGGCCGCAACAAGATCGAGCGGCCGCTGCCGGTCAATCTGGGCTTTGCGGGTTTCCGTCTCCACTATCCTCTGAATGACCCGAAGATCCTCGACGAGCTCATCGCGTTCCTGGGCGCGAGCTATTTCCGCTTCCTGGGCTCGGGCCAGAAATACGGCCTCTCGGCGCGGGGCTTGGCGATCAACGTGGAAGGGGGCGAGGCGGAGGAGTTCCCCCATTTCCGCGAATTCTGGGTCGAGATGCCCCGGCTCAACGACGAACGGGCCATCATCTACGCCCTTCTCGACAGCCCGTCGGTCGCCGGCGCCTACCGGTTCGAGATCTACCCGTCGAAGGAAACCACCCTCGACGTCACGGCGACCTTGTTCCCGCGCCAGACCCTCACCAATGTGGGCGTGGCTCCCCTCACGTCCATGTTCTTCGAGGGCGAGAACGATCGGAAGCCGACGGACGATTACCGCCTCGAGATCCACGATTCGGACGGGCTCCTCATGCAGTCGGGCGCGGGCGAGTGGATCTGGCGGCCGCTGCGCAACCCGAGCGCCAAGACGATCTCGTCCTTCAGCGACAACAATCCCCGCGGCTTCGGACTGATGCAGCGCGACCGGGTGTTCGAGAACTACCAGGATCTCGAAGCCCATTATCACCAGCGCCCCGGCTACTGGGTCGAGCCCATCGGCCAATGGGGCGAAGGCTGGGTCGAGCTGGTCGAGCTTCCGACGCCGGACGAGACCCATGACAACATCGTGGCGTATTGGCAGCCGAACCGGCCCTTCGAGCCCGGCCAGGAGGTCGTCCTGTCCTATCGCCTGCGCGCCGCGTCGGCGATCGGCGCCATGCACCCGGGCGGGAAGGTGATCAACACCTTTCAGACCCCGCCCCGGGCCAGCGGATCGAACGCGCCAAGCGATTCCCGGCACCGGCGCTTCATCATCGACTTCGCGGGCGGCAACCTGCCCTATTATCTCGGCGCTCCCGAGCAGGTGCAGCTGGTGCCCTCCACGTCGGTCGGGCAGATCACCAACACGTTCATCATGCCCAACGACCATACGAACGGCTTTCGGGCGGCCATCGACGTGAAGCTGGAGCCGGGACAATCGACAGACCTGCGCGCCTTCCTGCGCGCCGGCAACCGGGCCCTGACAGAGACCTGGACCTATCCCTGGTTCGTGGAGTGATCTTGCGGGCCCGCACCTCTCCCGCCATCCTGCGGCCGGCTGACACCCTCCTCGTCGAAGCCACCATGTCATGGCCGGGCTTGTCCCGGCCATCCCGATTGGAAGAGCAGAGCGCCTTACGGGTCGGGATC
>NZ_JAGPUP010000428.1:0-11022 GCF_018069605.1 Microvirga sp. HBU67558
ACGAAACGCGAGGCCGAGCTGGCGGCCCTGATGCCGGAGCGGCTGGAGGCCGATACGGGCAAGCTCCTGCTCTGCCCGATGCCGGGCCTCGTGAAGGCGATCAGCGTGAGTCAGGGCCAAGAGGTCAAGGCCGGCGAGCCCCTCTGCATCGTGGAGGCCATGAAGATGGAGAATGTCCTGCGTGCGGAGCGCGACGGCACGATCTCGAAGGTCCATGCCAAGGAGGGCGACAGCCTGGCGGTCGACGCGGTGATCATGGAATTCGCATAAGGCGGACACATTGGGACGTTAGCCTGCCGGCGAACTCCGTACTCGGCCCGTCAAGGCAGGGCTTGTCCCGGCCCTCCGGACGGCGCGGCCGGTAACGAAGGAAGCGTTCAAGCTCATGCCCCTCTACTTCGCCTATGGTTCCAACATGGATCAGGCCGCCATGCTCCAGCGCTGCCCGGCCTCGAAGCCGGTCGGCGTCGCGCGGCTCATGCGGCACCGCTTCATCGTCTTCGATGAGGGCTACGCCACCGTGGTGCGCGATCCGCAGCGGGCGGTCTGGGGCATGGTCTGGGAATTGGCCCTGGCCGACGTACCCGCCCTCGACCGCTACGAGAGCCTGTCGACGGGCCTTTACACCAAAGTCGTCCAGCCGGTCGTGACGGAGCAGGGGCCGCGCCGGGCGATCGTCTATATCGGACGGAGCACCAAGCCGGGGACGCCCCTCCCGGGCTACATGGAGGGGGTGGTGGAGGCGGCTCGACATGCCGGGCTGCCCGAGGACTACATCCGGAGCCTGAGCATCTGGCTTCCGAAGTCCCAGGCTGCCGCACCCGCGCAGCCGCAACCCAAGGTCCGACCCCTCTGGAATGCACCATCGGGCACGATTCCCAAGCCTCGCTGATGCGGCCCATGCCTGAGAGCCGGCCGCTTTCGGTCACGCCCCCGGCGTCCAGGGGGCTCAGACCAGACAAAATCCAGTTCGAGATGGATCCGCAGAATGCGGTTCGTATTATCCAGACGCTGAACGAGGATCACGGCGGGTGACACACCTTGCCCGCCCTGCGCACCGCTGAGGGACGATGACCGAGAGCCGAACGTCGCATGTTTTGATCCATGGGCACGTCCAGGGCGTGAGCTTCCGCGCATGGACGCAACACCAGGCGGAGCTCCATGGGCTGAAGGGCTGGGTGCGCAACCGGCGCGACGGCACGGTCGAGGCCGTGTTCTCAGGGCCGGACAATCTCGTCGAGGTGATGCTGAAGGCGTGCCGGGAGGGGCCCGCGGGGTCGCGCGTCGAGAAGGTCGAGATCCTGGACCCTGACGACCTCGCGTTCGACGTGTCCGGGCGCTTCGAAATTCGAGGGACGGTTTAACGCTTCGACGGCTCGCCGGTCTCGACAGGGCCGCCTGCCTGCTTCCAGGCCGTGAACCCGCCCTCCACGTGGGCAACCGGCTTCAGGCCCATGTCCTGCGCGGTGGCAGCCGAGAGCGCCGAGCGCCACCCGGCTGCGCAGAAGAACACGAAGGTCTTGTCCTGGGCGAAGACCGGCTTGTGGTAGGGGCTTTCCGGATCGATCCAGAATTCGAGCATGCCGCGCGGGCAATGCACGGCCCCGGGCACGCGGCCCTCCCGCTCGAGCTCCCGGGGGTCGCGCAGATCCACGAAGACCACGTCCTCGCGGCCGTGCAGAGGCAAGGCTTCGGCGATGGACAGCGTCCGGATCTTTGCATTGGCTTCGCCGAGCAATGTCTTGTAGCCGCGCGTGATGGTCTGAGGCATGTAGCGTCGCTCCCCATTGAGGCTTTCCACAAACTGGGCAAGATGGCGGCGGAGTCAATCGGAGGAACGGGTGCTGGGTTTCACCAATCTCGATTACGGGGCGCTGGCTTTCTTCCTGATTGCCTGGATCGGCTACCACGCCGCGCTCGAGCTCACGCCGGCCGGGCAGAAAAGCCTGAACAAGCTTATGAACCAGTACCGCTATCGCTGGATGGAGCAGATGGTGGTGCGGGAGAACCGGATCGTCGACACCACGATCATGGCGTCCCTGATGAACGGGACGGCGTTCTTCGCCTCGACGTCACTCATTGCCATCGGCGGCGTTCTGGCCCTGCTGCGCTCGGCGGATTCCGTTCTGCCGCTTTTTGCCGACCTCCCGTTCGGAGAGCCTCCGACACGGCTGGCCTGGGACGTGAAGGTAATCGGGCTCGCGGTGATCTTCGTCTATGCCTTCTTCAAGTTCGCATGGTCTTACCGGCTCTTCAACTACATGGCGATCATCGTCGGGGCGGTGCCCGTCCTGAAGGAGAACAGCCGTGACGAGGCCCTGGCCGTCGCCCGTCAGGCTGCTGCGATGAACGCGGTGGCCGGCAAGCATTTCAACCGCGGACAGCGGGCCTTCTTCTTCTCGCTTGCCTATCTCGGCTGGTTCGTGAGCGCCTATCTCTTCATCGGGGCCACGGCCGGCGTCCTGCTCGTCATGTGGCGGCGCCAGTTCCTGTCGGATGCCCACCACGCAGCCTTGAGGTCCACAGATGTCTAAGCACGCAACGCCCGAGGAAATCGAGGCCGCCCTGCTGGCGCTGCTCGAGGAGCGCGGCCCCGGCAAAACCATCGGTCCAGGCGACGTGGCTCAGGCCATCGGGGGAAACCAGCCGGACGGATGGGGCCCCCTGATGCAGCCCGTGCGGAAGGTGGCGGTGCGCCTGATGAAGGAAGGCCGGATCATCATTCTGCGAAAAGGGCGTCCGGTCGATCCGGATGATTTTCGCGGGACCTATCGGCTGGCGCTGCCGGCCGGTCCGGAATCCTGAGCTCCAGGGAACAGCCGCGACGTGCGCCCGGTCGCGTAGTAGCCGATCAATCCGGCCCATTCCTTCGTGCCCAGATCGAGCCGTCGCAGGCCTTCCGAGATGAAGCCGAAGGGGCGGTGATTGTTGCCCCCGCCGCCGGTGCGGAAGTCGACCGGGTAGGGCGTGACCGGGAAGTCGACCTTTTCGAACACGCCGACGGCCCGCGGCATGTGCCAGGCGGATGTCACGAGAAGCCAGCGCTCGCCCTCCTGCGGCTTCGCCAGGTCACGCGAGAAGAGCGCGTTCTCCGAGGTCGTGCGCGAGCGGTCCTCCACCATGATGCGGGTCGGGTCGATGCCGATGCTCTTCAGATAGGCCGCGATGATGGGAGCCTCGGCCGCGCCGTCGCCGAAGACCGTGCCGCCGCCCCCGGAGATCAGGATCCGGGCGCTCGGGTAGCGGTGGGCGAGTTGGATCGTGTCGAGGACACGCTCCGCCGATTCGTTCGACACGATCATCCCGCGAGAGGCCGAATCCGCCGCCTCGACGGATCCGCCGAGCAGGATGATTCCATCCACGCGTCTCCCGTCGTCCCGGAAGGTGGGAAACCGCTCCTCGAGCGGCAGCAGGACGTAATTGGCGATGGGGAGAAGCCCCAGGGCGATGGTCGCAAGGGTAGCGATCAGGCTCAGGCCGATGCCGATGGAGCGCAGTCGCCTGACGAGGGCGAGGATCAGCCCCAGCAGGATGACGCTGATCAGGAGATTGGACGGCGTGGCGAAGAACCACGTGACCTTTGAAAGGTAGTAGAACACGCGCGGGTCCTCATTCCTGGCGATTTGCGCTTGGAACACCTTCCCACGTCGTCACCGGCCTTGTGCCGGTGACCCCGATGGTGTGAAGCGCCGCACCTTTCCGATCCGGATGGCCGGGACGAGCCGGGCCATGACGTGGCGCCGTTGTCGACTTAGAGCCCGCGGCGACCCGTTGGGCCCGTCGACTTAAGACTTGTTCAACTCGGCCTCGTAGCGCGCCTTGGTTTCGGCGTTCGGCGGATACAGGCCGGGGAGGGGAACGCCTTTCTCGACTTCGCGCATGACCCAGAGCTCATAATGCTCCTGGGCGACGGCCGCCTTGGCGACCTCTTCCACCATGGCGGCCGGGATCACCACGACGCCGTCCCGGTCGGCGACGATCACGTCATCCGGGAAGATCGCGACTCCGCCGCAGCCAATGGGCTCCTGCCAGCCCACGAAGGTCAGGCCGGCGACCGACGGCGGGGCGGCGACGCCCGCGCACCAGACCGGCAGATTCGTCCCCTCGACGCCGACCGCATCGCGCACCACCCCGTCCGTGATGAGGGCGGCGACGCCGCGCTTCTTCATGCGGGCGGTCAGGATGTCGCCGAAGATGCCCGCATCGGTGACGCCCATGGAATCGACCACCGCAATGCAGCCCTCCGGCATGTCCTCGATGGCGGCCCGGGTGGAGCGCGGGGAGGCCCAGGATTCCGGCGTCGCCAGATCCTCGCGGGCAGGCACGAATCGCAGGGTGAAGGCACGGCCGACCATCTTTTCCGTGGCGTTGAAGGCCGGCATCGGTCCCTTCATCCAGCAGCGGCGGACACCCTTTTTCAGCAGCACGGTGGTGATCGTGGCGGTGGACGCGGCCCGCAGGGCATCGGCGATGGTCTTGTCGAGGGTCATGGCTGTTTCCTGACGTTGAGATACGCTTTCATAGCGGGCCCGGATCCGGCACGCTACCGCGGCGGAGCCCCGTCGGGCGCAATCCCGTCGTGCGTCAATCGCGGTCCGGGGCTCCGAGCGGAAAGAACCCGCGATAGGGCCGGGCCTCGTCCACAGCGCGGGCGAAGGAGGGGCGGGCGAGGAGCCTCCTGCGATAATCGAGGACGTGTGGGAACGCCTCGCCGACAGGATGGGCCCAGTCGGCATAGAAAAGAGACGGAGCCGCCGCACAATCGGCAAGGCTGAAGGCGCCGCCGGCGGCCCATTCACGCCCGGCGAGTCTCTCGTCGAACCAGCCATAGGCCCGGTCGAGCATCGCCCGGGCCTCCTTGACCCCGTAAGGATCCCGGTCCGTCTCCGGCCGGATTTGGTTGAACACGATCTTCTGCATCGGGGTTGCGACGTAGTTGTCGAAGAAGCGATCCATTAGCCGCACGTCGAGAGCCTCCCGCGGATCGTCCGGGATCAGCCGCACCGGTCCAGGGTGATGGAGGCCGAGATGCTCGATGATGATCGTGGCTTCCATGACGGTCCGGCCGGCGTCCACGAGCACGGGGAAGCGCTTGATCGGCCAGAGCGCCGCCAGTTCGGCGTCGGCCTGCTCGTCGCCCAACGTCCGGTATTCGAACGGTGTGCCGTTCTCATAAAGCGCGATCAGGACCTTCTGGCAGTAGGCCGAGAACGGATGGGCATACAGCGTCAGGGTCATCGGGGCCTCGCGGTGATCCATGAATGCCTCACTGTAGCTGGATCGGCCTGAATGAAAATCACCACCCGAGCGTCACGCCCGGGTGCTCGGGAGCAGCCCTGGCGTGCCGTCGAAAGGGAGCCGCTCATGCGGTTTTGGCGAACAGCTCGCGGCCGATCAGCATGCGGCGGATCTCGCTGGTGCCGGCGCCGATCTCATAGAGCTTCGCGTCGCGCAGCAGACGACCGGTCGGATAATCGTTGATGTAGCCGTTGCCGCCGAGAAGCTGGATCGCATCGAGCGCCATTCTGGTGGCGTTCTCGGCCGCATAGAGGATCGCGCCGGCCGCGTCCTCGCGAGTGGTCTCGCCCCGGTCGCAGGCTTTGGCCACCGCATAGACATAGGCCTTCGCGGCGTTCATGGTCACGTACATGTCGGCGACTTTGCCCTGCACGAGCTGGAACTCGCCGATGGCCTGTCCGAACTGCTTGCGCTCGTGGATGTAGGGGAGGACCACATCCATGCAAGCTTGCATAATGCCCGTGGAGCCGGCCGCCAGAACGGCGCGCTCGTAATCGAGGCCCGACATGAGCACGTTGACCCCCCGGCCGACCTCACCGAGCACGTTCTCCGCGGGCACCTCGCAATCCTCGAACACCAGCTCGCAGGTGTCCGAGCCGCGCATGCCGAGCTTGTCGAGCTTCTGGTGGGTGGAGAAACCCTTGAAGTCCTTCTCGATCAGGAAGGCCGTCATGCCGCGCGGGCCGGCCGCCGGATCGGTCTTGGCATAGACCACGAGGGTGTCGGCCGTCGGGCCGTTGGTGATCCACATCTTGTTACCATTGAGCACGTAGCGGTCGCCGCGCTTCTCGGCGCGGGTGCGCATGGAGACCACGTCGGAGCCCGAGCCCGGCTCGGACATGGCGAGCGCACCGAGATGCTCGCCGGAGATCAGCTTCGGCAGGTAACGGCGCTTCTGCGCCTCGCTGCCGTTGCGGCGGATCTGGTTGACGCAGAGGTTCGAATGGGCCCCGTAGGACAGGCCGACGGAAGCCGACGCCCGGGAGATCTCCTCCATGGCGATCACATGCTCGAGATAGCCGAGCCCGGCCCCGCCGTACTCCTCTTCGACCGTGATCCCGTGCAGGCCGAGCTCGCCCATCTGGGGCCAGAGGTCGCGCGGAAACTGGTTCGTGCGGTCGATCTCCTCCGCCCGCGGGGCGATCCTCTCCTGGGCGAAGTCGCGCACGGTCTCGCGGATGGCATCGGCGGTTTCGCCGAGATCGAAATTGAAGCCCTTGGCGGCGTTCGGCAGCATCGTGTCCTCCCTGTTCCATTCGTCGACTCGCAAGAGTACGCGATGGATCGATTTTCTGATCCATCATTTTGGTCAGCAATGCTGCCCTTATCAAGCGGGAAGGCGGAGAAATTTGGCTGAACGGCGACAAACGGAAACTCCCCAGCCTAGGGCCGGGGAGTTTCGAGGGTTGGTTCCTGTCTGTCGATCAGAGAACGAAATCGCTGAGCTTGAGGAGCTCCGGCTTGTTCTTGATCTGGATCTGGAACTCTGCGGCCGCATCCTTGTCCGTGTTGCCGGAGAGGATGCCCTTCTTGGCATCGTAATGAAGCTGCCCGGCCTTGGTGAACGGCTTCTTGCCCGTCAGAAGCGCCTTGAAGGCGTTGTTGCCGGCAACCTTTGTGTTGGCGTCGATGCCACTGAGGTCGATGGTGTCGACGCCATGCTCGAAGTTGACGATGATGTCCCGATCTTTTCCAAGACCCGCTTTATTCACGCTCGAGAAGATGAACGCGTCAGCTTCCGAAGATCCGGCGAGAACGTTGCGCCCTCCATCGGCTCTCAAAATATGCTCCTCTGCCTTGGAAGGATCGTCTTGTGAGCTTTGCGACTCGGTATTGTGAGGTTTGGGATCCACCTCATGTGACGTGTCTGCCGAGTTGTCAGCCGGATCGTTCTTCTGGATCTCCTCCAAAATCTCGGCACGAGACCAGTTGCGACCTGGGATCGACCAGTCCTTCTCGTATCCTCCGAGCCACAGATCCTCGATCAAGCCCTTTGCGGTGCCGGGAGCTTCCGAGAAATAATTCTTGATTGTCAGCTTGCTGTTATGAGTTGATGTGATGCAGAGATCGTCGCCGGTGCGATCGAATTTCGAGACGATATAAGCGACGAGGGCTCTGTCATTCCCACCCTCGTCGAACAAAATGTCCGTGCCGCCGGTTTCTTCCATCTTGTACAAATCGTCTCCGGTGCCGCCTTGGAGAATGTTGTCGCCGCGACTGCCC
The DNA here is from genome assembly GCF_018069605.1 of Microvirga sp. HBU67558. Classification (NCBI taxonomy): domain Bacteria; kingdom Pseudomonadati; phylum Pseudomonadota; class Alphaproteobacteria; order Hyphomicrobiales; family Methylobacteriaceae; genus Microvirga; species Microvirga sp. HBU67558. Next base: position 7,522 of record NZ_JAGPUP010000428.1, read on the forward strand.
AGAAGGGTGTCGTTGCCTGCACCACCCAGCAAGGTGTCATTAGCGAAATAGCTGTGGAGGTAATCGTTCCCGAGCCCGCCATCCAGCAGGGTGGGAAGCCCCGTCGGATCGGCGTAAAGGAACTCGTCTTCCATGGAGGGCCACGATTGCTGCAGGGCGTTCAAGACATCGCCCATCTGCCATGTGACGCTTTCTTCGAACGGAGAGTAGGAGTTGAACCTCAGGGCCTCAATATGGCCACCATTCCCACCCGTGACGAAATAGTTTCGGACCGTCACAGTGAAGGCGGAAAAGACGAGGTAGAGATCGTTGCCCGAAGGATCGGCCGCGCCTCCTGCGCCAACCCGATAGACGCCCTTCAGCGTGTAGGGAGCGAAGTCGATTGTATCCGTGCCGCCGACGTCGTTGATCAGATACGTACTGGCGCTGCTTGTCAGCACATATTGATCGTCGCCCAATCCGCCTTCGAGAGTATGGTTGCCGACGGAGGCGACGAGGATATCGTTGCCGGCTCCCGCCCGCAGAAGATCATTGCCGATATAGGCCTCCAGGACATCGTTGCCATTGGTGCCGTCGATAATGTCATTGCCTGTGGTGGGACGAGGGGTCGTCGGATCTGGGGGTGGGATATGAAAGGGCATGTCGAGCTCCAAAAGTCTCAAGCTGCGACAATTAAGCAGTGTTATAATATAACGTCAACCGATCTCACTGCTGAACCTGGGATAATCTACCCAGATCGATTTGGGTAGGTTTCTCTACGCGTAAGGCTGTCTAGGCTAAAGTTACTCCGTAACTTCAGCGCTCGCCGTCTGGACTGCATCCATGGTGCGGCAGACGCCCTGCTGGCTCAGGCGGCTGTGGTCGCGGGGGTCGCAGGCGCTCTGGACGAACATGCGCCACTGGTTCTCCGTGCCGTAGAAGGTGTTGCGGTCCACGTCGCCCCTCACGCCGGGCACCCGGCCCGTGGTCGTGAACTGCCAGAAGGTCCAGCGGCGGTTGTTGTAGCGCACGTGGGGCTCGGCGGCCGTGCTGCGGATCCAGTAGGGGTAGTCGTTGTACTCGCCTTCCAGAATTTCCTTATGGAAGGTGATGTCGGTATAGATGATCGGCCGCTTGCCCGTATGGGCTTCCATCTCGCGCAGCATCACGTCGATCATGGCGAGCGCCTGTTCGCGCGGAACCTTCTTCGGGCAGTTCACCGATTGCCCGTTCCACTCCACGTCGAGGACCGGCGGGAGGGCATCGGGATCCTGGGGCACGTTGCGCTTGAACCAGGCCGCCTGCTCGTGGGCAGGGCGGCACCAGTACACGAAATGATAGGCGCCGCGCGGAACGCCCGCTCTCCTGGCGGCCTGCCAGTTCTCGTGGAACTTGCTGTCGATGTGGTCGCCGCCCTCGGTCGCCTTGATGAAGGCGAACTGCGTGCCGGCCTGGCGCAGGGCCGCCCAGTCGACATCGCCCTGCCACTTGGAGATGTCGACCCCGTGGATCGGAAGCCGGTGAGCGGTCGCGACGCCGTCGTGCGGGCGGGCATCGCCCTTGGTCGGGTAGCGGCTCGACGAGGGCATGATCGCGCAGGAGGCGAGCCCCAGGGCGACGACGGCGAGCGCGCTGAACCGAGCAGCCTGGACGAATGTCTTCAGGCCGGAACTCTTGGAGCGGCTGGAGGAGCGGCGGCGAGTCTTCATCGGTTCAACTGTATTGTACGCAGGACTGGAGCACACCAGAGATGACGCAAGAGCGTTAACAGGCCCTTACGACAGCGCTGCGAAACAAGCTTACAGGTGAAACCAGGCCGTTGCGATACCCAAAAAGGCGAAGAAGCCGACGATGTCCGTGATGCTGGTGACGAACGGCCCTGACGATACGGCAGGGTCGACGCCGAACCGGTTGAGCGTGAGCGGCACGAAGATCCCTCCGAGCGCCGCGAAGATCAGGACCGTGATGAGGGCGAGGCCGATGACGAAGCCGAGCTGCCAGGATTGGAACCAGAGCCCCGCGAGGCTTCCCAGGATGACGGCGAAGACCAGCCCGTTGAGCAGGCCGACCGTCGCCTCGCGGCGGATGATGCGCCAGGCGTTGGACCGGCCGAGCTCGCGGGTGGCGAGGGCCCTGACGGCGACCGTCATGGTCTGGGTGCCGGCATTGCCGCCCATGGATGCCACGATGGGCATGAGGATGGCGAGCGCCACCATCCGCTCGAGCGAGCCCTCGAAGAGCCGGATCACGCTCGCGGCCAGGAAGGCGGTGCACATGTTGGCGAACAGCCAGGGGAACCGGCTCCGCTGGATGTAGAAGACCGTGTCGGAGAGCTCCTCGTCCGATTTCACGCCACCGAGCTGCTTGATGTCGGCGTCGGCCTCTTCCTCGAGCACGTCGACGATGTCGTCGACCAGGATCACGCCGACGAGCCGGCCGGCCTCGTCGACAACGGCTGCCGACACCAGGTTGTAGCGCTCGAACAGGCGCGCCACCTCCTCCTGGTGCTCCGTGGCCTCCACCCGGTCGGGCTCGGCGTTCATGATGTCCTGGATCGTGACCGGGCGCTTGGAGCGCAGAAGCCGGTCCAGAGGCACCGATCCGAGCAGGTGCGCGGCCGGGTCGATCACGAAGATCTCGTAGAAGGTCTCCGGCAGATCCTCGGTCTCGCGCATGAAGTCGATGGTCTGCCCCACCGTCCAGAAGGGCGGCACGGCAATGAACTCGGTCTGCATGCGCCGCCCGGCGCTGTCTTCCGGATAGTCGAGGGACCGTTGCAGCGCGACGCGCTCGATCGCCGGGAGCTGATCGAGAACCTCGGCCTTTTCCTCCTCGGGGAGACTCTCGAGAATGGTAATGGCATCGTCGGAATCGAGGTCGCGCACGCCCTCCGCGACGGTCGCGGTTTCGAGCTCCTCCAGGATCTCCTCGCGGACCGCCTCGTCCACCTCGGTCAGGGCGGCGAAGTCGAAAGACGTCCCGAGAAGCTCGATGAGGCGAGGGCGCTGGTCCGGCTCGAGAGCTTCGAGAAGATCGCCCAGTTCGGATTCGTGGAAGTCTTCGACGAGCTTCTGAAGGCGCTCGACCTCTGACGCCTCGATGGCGTCGGCGGCGGCGGCCAGGAATTCCGGATTGAGCTCACCTTCCTCATCCCTGAAGGCCAGGGATTCGGGTTTGGGCCCATCGGGCTTCGGGAGCGGCGTCTTGTCTTCGACTTCCAGCATCAGCCGTCCTCTGAAGGTGGGTTGCCGCCTTTTAGGTGCGCGGGCGGGCCCATGCAATGCGCCTAAAAGACTTTCTCGAAGAATCGCTTGGCGGTTGATCCCGGACGCTTGTTTCAGGAGCGTATGACGATGGTTCGACCGCCTGCGGCGGCGACCTCCCTGGCCAACAAAAAAGGCCCCGGAAAGGGGCCTTTTCGTCTTCGACACGAGCGTGCCGAAAGTTGGTGCGGTCAAGAGGACTCGAACCTCCACGGGTCTCCCCGCTACCACCTCAAGGTAGTGCGTCTACCAATTCCGC
>NZ_JAGPUP010000429.1:0-11199 GCF_018069605.1 Microvirga sp. HBU67558
TCCGGTTTTGGACATGCCCATTCTGGCACGTCTGACGCTGGTGGAGGGCGCCATCCACGACATCAGGTTAACGGTCTGAGGTCGCAGAGCCCCATAGGATCAGCCGGTCAGAAGCTCACATCATAGCCAGTTACCTCGACCCAAGTCGCGAAGGCCCAGGCACGGGCACGGCGATGATCAGCGGCGTTGGTATCGGCGGGACGTCGAAAGAGATTTGCGACCTGATCATGAGTTGAGAGAAAGCGCTGGGCCTGTCCGGCTGACTTAAACCGTTTCATAATGCGCTCGCGTCGTCGGGTCGGCTGATGAGAATTCTCAGATGAGGTATTCGGCCTGCCGCCGCGCCTGCCACGTCACTACGAGGTGCAGCGCTCCAGGCTGATGGTACAACGAGGTCGCGGCCTCGAGCCTCAGTGGGAGAAGCGCAACATGAAGCACTATGCGGGTTTGGACATCGCGGTCAAAGAAACCTCCGTGTGCATCCTGGACGAGACGGGGAAGATCTGCCGTGAGGTCAAGGTCGCCACTCATCCGGAGGATCTTTTGCGGATCCTACAGGATCCAGCCTGGCACCTAGAGCGGATCGGGCTGGAGGCGTGCCAGCTCTCGCAGTGGCTCTTCGACGGGCTGGCCGAGGCCGGCCTGCCGGTCGTGTGCATCGAGACGCGTCACGCCAAAGCCTTCGTGAAAGCGCAGATCAACAAGAGCGACCGGAACGATGCCCGCGGCATCGCCCAGATGATGCGGGTCAATCTCTTTCGTCCGGTGCACGTGAAGTCGCTCACCAGTCAGAAGCGGCGGGTGCTGCTGACCGCCCGCAAGCTCCTGCAGGAGAAGGCCATCGCAATTGAGAATGACATCCGCGGCCTATTGCTGAACTTCGGTCTCAAGGTTGGCATGGTGAGAGCGGTCAAGTTCGAGCAGCGCATTCGCGAGCTCGTTGCAGGCCTGGCGGACCTGGCCGAGATTGTCGAGCGGCTGCTGGATGCCCGGCGCAAGCTGCGCGAGCACTTCGCCGCTCTGCACCGCAAGCTTCTGGACCTCGCTCGTGGGGATGAGGTGTGCCGGCGCCTGATGACCATCCCTGGGGTGGGGCCGGTTGTGTCGCTGGCTTTCGTAGCGACCATCGACATTCCAGCCCGGTTCCGGAACTCGAAAGCTGTCGGTCCCGTCCTGGGGCTGACGCCCGTCCGCAGCCAGTCCGGCGAAAGTGATCGGGTTGGCCGGATCTCGCTCTGCGGAGATGGCATGATGCGAACGTTGCTGTTCGAGGCGGCTCAGACGATGCTGCGGCAGTCCACCCGGTGGTCGTGGCTGAAGGCCTGGGCCATGAAGGTGGTCCAGCGGCGCGGCAGCGGAAAGGCCGTTGTCGCCCTAGCGAGACGTTTGGCCGTGATCATGCATCGCATGTGGTGCGACGGCTCGGACTTCCGGTGGACCAGGGAGGTTCAGGTGGCCTGAGCAGATCCGGCCGATCGCGAGCAGTCAGATAAGGAGAAGCACGAGCTTCCGCACCAGAGCGGGAGGCTGTCCCCTGCGGGACGACGAATGAAGTGAGTTCGAAATCGCGCATGCTCCTCGCACCTCTGGGTGCAGAAGGACGCTTCTCAGATAGTTCCGCTTCATTCTTCCGACCCCATGATGGAAGGGCCATTGTGCCGAATCCGAAGAGAAGCAAGAGCCCGCAGGACAGCTCACGCCCTGGAACTGGACCATCTGATTGCGCTTGACTCCCATCGGCCGAATAGAGATGCGCGATTGTTCAAGCCTTTATGCTGCCGATGCTCAACACCGGGCATGACTTCTCGCTTTGCAGCGGCATAGCTGGCCAGCTTGTCCGTGATCATCACGCGAGGGGTCATGCCCTGCTTCTTGAGCAATTTGCGTAGCAAGCGCTTGGCCGCTTTCGCATTGCGACGGCTCTGAACCAAGATGTCGAGCACGACCCCATGCTGATCGACGGCGCGCCAGAGCCAATGCTTCCGGCCCGCGATGCTGATCACGACCTCGTCTAAGTGCCATTTGTCACCCGGCGCAGGAAGACGGCGACGGAACTGATTGGCAAAGGCCTGGCCAAACTTCAGAGCCCATTGGCGTACCGTCTCGTGGGTGACCTCAATGCCTCTTGCTGCGAGCATCTCCTCAACCATGCGCAGGCTGAGTGGGAACCGGAAGTACAGCCACACGGCATGGCTGATCACCTCAGCCGGAAAGCGGTGACGAGCATAACGAGAATGGCGGGTCGGCCTCATGCCCTCGCCTATGCCAGCATTCCGTCACCCTTCCGTTAACCTGACGATGCCGTTGCCAGGTCAGCCGCATCCTGGAATTGAGCCTGCTGATCCGATGCTGGTGCTTCGCAATGCCGCCTACCCCATCTCGTTCAGCGAGAGACAGTAATAGCTAGGAACGCAGGGATCGGCGCCATTGTCTGGGCCCAGCCCCGACAAAGCGCGTGAATGTCGTCGTGAAGTGGCTCTGATTTGCGAAGCCGCAGGCGATAGCGATTTCTGCAAGAGGCATCGCGGTTGTCAAAAGGAGATGCTTGGCTCGCTCAATCCTCTGATTAAGCAGCCACCGATACGGAGACATTCCAAAGGATGACTGGAAGGCGCGCGTCAGCTGACGAGTCGAAAGCAGACAGGCATTGGCAAGTTCTGACAGCGTTACGTCGCCATCTAGACTACAATCGATCATATCAGTCACGATGCGCTCTTGGCGTGCTGTGAGCCCTCCCGACCGAAATGCCTTTATGCGTCCGCCTTCGCCGTAGAAGCGGATGAGGTGCGCGTAGAGGGCAACAGCGATGTGATCGACGAACATCCTGTCTGCTTCGCCGGGACATTGAAGACTTGGGAGCAAAGCTAGGGACAGGGAATAGACGACGGGGTCGGGAATTCCTTTGCCGATTTCGAGTTTCAGATTGCGGACCGGACCGAGGCCGTTGTTTCTCGCAAAGTCCAACAGAGCTACGCGCGGAAGGTAGTATTGAACGGGATCAAACGCGCTTCCGATTTCAGCTTCAACAGTATGCTCAAGATCGTAAAGGTTGATAGTGACTCTCTCCAGCGAAGAGTGTGGACAAAGTCGATTGTCGAGCCAGAGCTTTCGGTGCTGAAAGTCGCGCAGCTGGACGGATAAGATATACGCACTCTCGTTCGGTATCGGCGTAGTACGACCGTGAATTGAGCGGTCCGAGCAAATACGGGTCGCCGCAAATTGATGCTTCTTAATTTTCCGCAACACCGTAGGGGGCGAGACTTTGAGCCCGGCGTACTGCGCAACATTCCGGCCGTAAGCCCCTATTTCGCTCATAAGTCTGCCCGCCCGGTTGCGTGGTAAGGTGCTCTTCCAAACAAAATAGATTGATACGGACTAGAAGCTACCAGTTCCGGACTGCCGAGACCACCGATCCGAACTGGCGTCCGCGACTAGAATTTGGGCAATTTCGGCGCTTGTGTAGGGTTTCGGATGCCGGCCCATCGCAGACGCAACCACGTGCACCGGAGCCGGCGTCCGAAAGCCTCCAGGGAACGAACCCGCGGGATGAAGTCCGCAGATTTTAGCTTATGGGGATTTGACGGTTCCGCCTGGCCCGCTATGGCCGGATAAACGCATTTGGCGCGTTCGACGTAAGTCTTCGACCGGTAGCCAGGACGCGGGAAGCCCGTGCAGGGTGCGATGCCGCCGTTGAAGAGCCGATGATTCCAGCCTTGCGACCTGTATCACCGGAGCCTGCGAGTTCAGTCGAACGAAACGATCCGGCCGCCGATGGTGAGCGTCCTCGGCGATGGTGCAATCCGGACGGATCCCCCACCCAGCGGGCATAAGTCTGCGCATAGGAACCAGTCAGGGCTCCGTCCTCCCTGGCTTCTCTTCCTGTTCGTGACGGCAGGCGTGGCGGGCCGGGCTGATCCGGCCCACCCCATGCTCACTCGGCGGCAGGTGCGATCGGAGCCGGCTCGACCGCCTGGGGCTGCGGCAGGGCCGGCACCTCGCATCCGGTGGCGCAGCAGCGCCCGGGCTGCTTGGACACCCGCTGGCCCTGGTCGAGGATGCCCCGGTCGAGCAGGCTCTCGACGAGTTCGACCTTCTCCATGACCGGGTAGTTGCGCCAGATCTCCCGCTTCATCGCCTCCGGCGAGCCGCCGCCGTGCAGGGAGATCACGGAATACCACCCGCCCTGATTCGAGACCGTGAGGTCCTCGATGAAGCGGGCCACCTCCATGCGCTGCTCCATCGGGATGTCGGGCCGTCCGCCGAGCACGGCGCTCAGCGAGGCGGCGGTCTCGGGGTTGTGGTCCTCGTCCGGTTCTGGCAGGGCGACGATCAGGCCGCCCGACACGTAATGGGCCACCTTGTGCATGTCGTAGATCTTGGTCGCCAGCAGCAGCTTGCCGATGTTGGAGAAGACGGCGTCCGGCATCACGGAGCCGGCCGGGTCCTTCGTGCAGTAGACCGAGGACGCGACGCCGCAGGCGTAGAAGCTCTCGGTGATGGTGATCAGGTCGACCATCTGCTCCCGGATGTGACCGTGGCGGTCCGCGTCGAGCCCGTTCGCCTCGATCATCAAGGCTCCCGCACCGATGAGAAGATCACCGAAGCCCGCACGTGCCCCAATGCAGGAGTGGCGGTGATGGGTCGCATACGAGGTGGTCAGGAACCCGCCCTCCTCATATTCGCCTGCCAGGAACACGCGGTCGTGCGGCACGAACACGTCGTCGAAGATCACGACGCCCGTCGACTGGCCGTACTTGTTCGAGAACTTCGCCGCGGCCTCGCCGGGCCGCCCGGCCCGACGCGCGACGATGGTCACGCCAGGTGCATCGACGGGAACGGCACAGCACAGGGCGAAGTCAGCGTCCTCCTTCGTGTGCGTGCGGCAGGGCATGACGAGGAATTCGTGCATGTAGGGCGCACCCGTGACGATGGCCTTGGTGCCCCGGATGACGATGCCGTCGGGACGGCGCTCTTTGATGTGGACGTAGACGTCCGGGTTCGCCTGCTGGCCCGGCCGCTTCGAGCGGTCGCCCTTGGCATCGGTCATGGCGACGCCGAGCGTCAGGTCGCGGTCCTGCACGTCGTGCAGGTAGTTCAGGAAACGCTGCGAATAGTCGGTGCCATGGTTGTCATCGGTGCGCTTCGTCGCCTGGAAAATGCCGTTCAGGGCATCATGGGTAAGGTAGCGCTGGGCACAGCCCGAGACCTTGCACACGAGGCGGACCGCCTCGAGCTTGTAGAGCAGGTCGGTCGAATTCTCGTTGATGTGGAGCATTCGGTTGACGGTCTTACCCGACGTGCCCTGGCGCGCCGTCATGATGTCCTGGTGCTCGGGATAGTGAGCGAAGTCATAGGTCACACCAACGCCGTTGATGCCGGGGGCCAGGAGGGGCTCGTCGGCGACGCTCTCGACCCTCTGGCCGTCGACGAACACGCGTGGGCTATATGCGCGAAGGGACTCCCGGTAGGCGGCAGCGTCCATCAGCATGGCTTCCTCCTCGAGGGCTGTTACAAGATTTGAACAATGTTAGAATGATGAGAACTTGAACACTGTTAGAATTTCTGTCAACTGCTTTCGAAATCGAGGGATGTGACATGGTGGTTCGGCGGACGGAACGGCGGCAGGCGGTCAGCGACCACAAGCGCGCGCTCATCCTGGAGGCCGCGCGGGAAGTGTTCGCCACCGAGGGTCTGGAGGGAGCCAGCCTGCGCGCCATCGCGACGCGGGCCGGCTACACCCCGGCGGCGCTCTACTTCCACTTCGCCTCCAAGGAGGCGATCTACGCCGAGGTGTTGCAGGGTTCGCTGGCTGCTCTCGGCGACGCCGTCGACGCGGCGGTGGCGAAGGCCCGGTCCCCCGAGGCGCGGCTGCGGGCGGCCGCGATGGCGTTCTTCCGGTTCTATGCCGAGAACCCGCGCGACCTCGACCTCGGCTTCTACCTGTTCCGGGGCGGCATGAAGCCGAAGGGGCTTGGCCGTGAACGCGACGTGTCCCTGAACGACAGCCTCGAAGCGGCGCTGCGCCCGATCGCCGACGCGGCCGAGGCGCTGGGTTCCCCCCGGTCGGAGGCCGAACTCCTGATGGTCGACACGTTCGCTCATGCCACGGGGCTCCTGCTCCTGCTCCACACGGGCCGCATCCGGATGTTCGGTGCATCCGCAGCCGATCGCATGGAAGCCTATGTCGATGAGCGGATCGATCTGCTGAAACGGGAGACACGGGAATGAAGACTATCGATCGCGATCGTTCCACCCTTCTCGTCATCGACATCCAGGGCAGGCTCATGCCCGCCATCGAGGACGGGCCTGCCGTCATCGCCAACGCGAAGCGTCTTACGGAGGTGGCGGCACTGCTTGCGGTGCCCGTCCTGTTCACGGAGCAGAACGCGGCCGGGCTGGGTCCGACGGTACAGGAACTCACGCCGTCGGGTCCCGTCGCCCACAAGATGACCTTCGACGCCGTCCGCTCACCGGGATTCATCGACATGTTGCCGAAGGACGGCGCGATCGTCGTGGCCGGTTGTGAGGCGCATGTCTGCGTCTTGCAGACGGTTCTTGGGCTCCTGGGCCAAGGCAGGCAGGTGTTCGTGGTGCGCGATGCCCTCGGGTCGCGCCGTGCGGAGAGCAAGGAAACCGCCGTTCGCCGCATGGAACGCCATGGTGCCGAGATCGTCACGACCGAGATGGTGACGTTCGAGTGGCTCACGACCTGCGAGCATCCGCGATTCCGGGAGGCCGCCGCACTCATCAGGTGAAAGCCGGATGCGAACACCGATGTGATCGCGAACAAGCACGGGGAACGGAGACGGAAGCAGCCTGGTACTTCGACGTGGTGTCACCGTACGCCTACCTCGCCTTGGGCGGGCACTGTCAACTTAACTGAGTAAAGGTCGCTTTCCGGCGCTTTCAGCGGTTCCCTGGTAGGTCTAATCTATTGAAAATAATCGGCCCCCTCCGGGCCTAAACACCCGCAAGAGCAAGTAAAGGCGTTAAGTTGACAGTGCCCCCCAGCGTTAGTCGGCCCCTCAATTTCTCTGGCCAGCATGGCTGGTCCAACCGCAAATCGATCCTGGTCACTTTCAGGCGGAAGGACTGGTATTGGCACATGCCCGAAGAGACCGAACTTCCAGGATGGGCCGACAAGCGGACCTTCCTATTGGGTTGTCGAGATGATTAGTCTGGCACTGCTGCGGGCTCTCGAGGTTCCGGAGGCAGGCAATCCAAACCGCGTTGTGATCGATGCAGCGCCCCAGACCGTCTCGCCGTCACCTCCCGCGCGCTGTCACTGGCCAAATCGCGACGAGCTCTTCGGCCCGCACTACGTGGAGTTCGTCAAGCAAATTCACAGTCGGATCATGATGCGGCACGATGCATTCCACCCCTGCAGCTGGGGGAGCGCTGCCCATGGGATTGTCTGGCCGGCGGCGCTATCGGGCCTGGGGATCGTCTAGCTTGAGTAGACGGCTATCTCCTGGATCGGATCATCCCAGCCCATCCTTTCCGAGATAAAGAAGGAAATAAGCAGGAAGTGATCCACCTGCCATCCCGCTGACTTTATGGGCAGCGGAAGTTCAGCGTCGCACCTTAGTGGTTCATCCGGTAAGTCATGCAGCTCTCGGCAGTAGGGCGATCCCGGGTGAGCGACGCGGCCGATGTCGGCGGCGTTGACCCCAGACAAAGGAATGGCGGTGCGCATTCCAGTAAACCGTGGCGCGGTCGATCGCCTCGGTGATCTCGTCCCAGGTCTCAAACCGCCGGCCCGCCAGTGCCAGCGAGCGCAGGATCTTCCACCAGGGCTCGATCAGGTTAAGATAGGCCGCGTATTTGGGCTGGAACACCATCTCCCAGCGTGGATGCGCCAGCACGAACAGCAATACGTCGGCGGTGCGGTGGGAGCTCAGGTTATCCATGATCGCGTAGATCCGCTCCGTCGAACTCGGGATCGAGGTCTCAACGTGCTCCAGGAAGTCGACCCAGTGGGCACCGCCGCGACCAGGATAGGGATGCGTGAAGGCTTCGCCCGTGGCCGGACGAAACGCACCAAAGACATAGCCTTTGGCGCGCCGGCCGTAGTCGATCTCCTGTCGGGCTCGCTCGACCGGTCGCGTTCGGCTGAGGTGGCTGCCACCCTGTGCGAGCGAACACTGGTCAGGCGGCCTCCGGTTTGGCGCTGTTTCGCAGTCAATGCCGTTTGATCTGGCCTCCCAACTCTGCCCGCGCTTGGATACCGGAAGAATGTGCGTCGGCCGCCGGTATCGATCAAGGAATGAGAGATGGGTGATGTAGCTAGGACCCTGATCCCTCACTAACTATTACTCGCTTTTGAGCAGAGTGCGACCAAGAAGCCGGTAGCATTGGCGAGGCATCGTTCCAGGTTTGTCCTGTTTGGCGCGGTTTATTGCACAAACCTTGCACGCTCCCCGAATGGGCAGGAAGTGATCCAACTGCCGTCCCCGCTCGCTTTATGGACAGCGGAAGTTCAGCGTCGCTTCTTAATCGGGAGAGTGAGTTCGATGCACCTGTTCATGGAGGCTTCGTCGACACAGTATTCGAACGGAGATTTTCGTCCGAGCACCGGTTGGGCGGTGTTCATGTAAAGATCGAGGAGTGGGCCAGCGTGAACCTTCGACGCCTCTTTTCGTAACGCCTGCCGTGCCTTCTCGGCGATCTGGTGAGCACGATGTTCTTGCTCAAGACGATGGCTTAGGTCAGATGCCAAGCGCGCTGCCTTCCAGAACCCCTCTTCGCTTTCTTGTGCAGCATCAACAGGCTTCACACCATTCAGATCTGCGTTCGGGACGAACGGCCAGTCGGACCATCCAGGGCCCAGGACATCCTGCACGCGCCGCTGAAGGTTCTGGACCCGTCGGTTGGCTTGTTCCCGAAGCAGTGCCTGACGTGCCTGTTCATCGGCCTCCTTTTGCTGTCGCTGCCTTTCCTTTTGTCTTGCGATATAGCCCGCGAGGGGAAGCCCGAAGACATCCGCGCCCAACACGGCATTGGATCTGAAGCACGATCTAACTTTGCTGAATTCCGCTTCGAACTGAGCGAACTGCCTGTCGTCGAAACGTACAATCTGGCGGATCGAGTATGCTCTCCCAGGAAGGGGTTGGCCGGCCCAGTGTTCGAAGGAGAAGGCTTTTGTCTCCTCCTGGGGTAGCGCCGCAAGAATTTCCCCAACTTCCGATCGGATCTGGCGCATCCGGATATCAGGGAGGGCGCGACGGTAACGAGCATTCTGGACCTCGGCGCCAATGAAACGATTGAGGATCCATTGCTTACCGTCGGAGGCCGGAACGAGAATTCCGGCTTTGGCCAGAGAGACGATCCACGAATGAATGGCATCTTGAGGCAGAGCAAAGTCGGCCTCAACCTGCCGGATCGCTTCTGCCTCTGCTTCTGTGAGCCGACTGAAGCGGTGATCAATCCAGCCGCGGTCCCTGATCTTCCGTAATGCCCCCTGAACGCTAATGAAGGTGCGTTTGCCGCTGGCGGCGATATCGACCATGTCGGCTAAGATGGTGGCCTGCCAATCTTGGGCCGGAACGGTGAAACATCCATAGCCCGGAACTGCAATACCGATGGCCCGCGTGAGGTTGTCCTCCGCAATTCGAGCGACGGCCGGATAGGCGAACACAGTTATGTTGATCTGAGTGCGCGCTTTTATGTATGTGGCGCGTAGCGCAGCAATTCGACGTCCGAATTGTTCAGCTCGTTGCTGGCGGCGGGCATCAAGGGCGGCTTGTCCATCCCGGAGCATTGGATTGTGGAGCCATTTGCGGGGCGCCTTGTCCAGAATGGCCCGTTCGAGCCCTTCACGGCTATCGATCTCGTGGGAGATCCCGGAGAGATCAATTTCAATGGCGCTCAGGTTCATTTCCTCAATCTGAGCGATCTTTTCCGGGCCGCATTCATGGGTGACGGCAAACTCTACGAGAAGATCTCGGTCCCCTTTACGGACGATAACGTCTGGGACGATGCTCCCCAGCCTGTTCTCGAGGAGAGCGGAATCGAAATTGAAAATCCTGCCCTCAAAGCCGATCCATCGGTCCTCGCCCTCTGTGAGGTCGAGGGTGGGCAGGAATAGGTGGAGCCGCCGGGCGAGAACCTCCTTGGCGAATTTGTGGAGCGCTGTTTCGGGGCCTGTCCTGCAGGGCCGCTCGTTGCCCGAGCTGTGGTGCCCGAAATGGTGATCCTTCACATCGCCTTTGCGCGCGACGAGAGGCGCCCCGCATTCCGGGCATTTGCAATCGCACTGCGTCCCGCGGGGAACCTCCGAGATGTGTGCGATCGATCCGTCGGGTCGCTCCCCAAAGACGAGACTTCTCTTACCATCTCCGCACGTGAAGCCGGAGAGCGGCGACCGTATCATCGGGGGCACAGGTTAGGTGATGGGCAAGTCATAGCAACGAGAAGCCTGGGTCAAATTCCTGCGACTTTCAAGTCAGCTTCATGCCACGGCCATCCGCGACAACCGCTCAGGCTGGAGAGGGAAAGCGGATGATCAGCCGGAACGCCGGTTCTCGCTGGCTCGTTGTCCGGATCTGATCACCCACAACGAGCTTTAGCCTATGCCCCGACAAGTCACAGATGCGAACGGAGTCACATGGACCTGCAGCCCAGCGTCCTCCGGCTTGGGAGTGGCCCCGGATAAGTCTAAAGGCGGCGCAGTCCGCCTAGGCGCTATGATGTGTGCTGGCGCGGGAGCTCCTAGGCCGGGCGACCCGCGCGTGCCGCAGCAAGTCCACGCGACCAGATCTGCTCAACCTCCTCCTGTCACGCCCTCTGTGACGGTGCCTCTGGGCGCCAAACTCCTTAAGGTGACGCCCAAGGCAGTCGATTTCATGCTACTGCAACTGGGAGGTGCCCTGCCGAGGGAATTGACCGGCCGACGCCGCTACCGCGCATGGGGCATCGTCTAAGAGGATCTTGAGCAGAATGCCGGGACCGAAACGACATCATTATAACGCCGAGATGTGGCAGGAGCGCTTCGTCAACGGGGACGGCGGCCTGTGGGTCTATAACAAGAAGCAGCCAGATCGCGGGGTCATTCCTCTCATGCCCAAGGACACGTTCGTCGTAGGGCATCTGTACTCAACTGTGGAGGCCGACGGATCCAGGGGCTCCTCCGCCCCACAGTTTCCTGAGACACCCTATAAGCGGACGGGATCCGCAGAAGGGTGATGACGATGACAGAGA
>NZ_JAGPUP010000430.1:0-11278 GCF_018069605.1 Microvirga sp. HBU67558
CGAACCAGGTCACTCATGTCTACAGCGAGAAGAAGAACACGGTCGAGATGATCCGGCTGATCGAGGCTCTCGCCTCGAAATATGCAGCCTATCATAGGCTCTACCTGTCTTGGGACGCGGCTTCATGGCACTCCTCGAACCGGCTCAAGGACTGGCTGACCAACCACAATGCTGCCGCTCAGGTCGGTAGAGGTCCGCAGATCGAAGTGGTGCCGCTGCCCTCCTGTGCTCCTTTCCTGAATGTCATCGAAGCGGTCTTCAGTGGCATGGCACGCGCCGTGATCCACAACAGCAACTACCGATCTGCGGAGGAGGCTCAGGCGGCAATCGACCGGTACTTGGCTGAACGAAATGCTCATTTTCAGGGCAATCCGGAGCGTGCGGGGGAGTGGGTGTGGGGGCTCGAGCGACAGCCCGCTGTGTTCTCGGAAGCCAACAACTGCAAAGATCCCGCCTATCGTCGATGATGCAAGTCGGGGTATCATGCTTGGTATAGCTGCCGGAGGTGTTCCTGTGACTCATGAGCGTGAACGGCTTATCCGGCGAGCGGTCGAACGGGCCATCGGGTCACTTACGGATGGCCAAAGGACGGTTGGCACTGGAGGATTGTTCGAGCTTGCCTATCCAATCGTGGCGTCAGACGTTCCAAGCGCTTCCTCGGAGGAGATCAAGGCTGCGTTCGCCTCGGTATGGGGCATCCATTCTACGGATAGGGCTCTGTACGAACAGGTGCTTGCCGTCTGCGACAGGCACTCACCCCGTAAGGACGAAACTATCGAGCAAGTTCTCCAACGGGCTTCAAGAGGTCGTGACGTGGAAGCAACGTACCTCCTTGCCTTGGTGAGGAGCACTCGCTGACCGCAAATTTTGGACAGTTCGGCGGTCGATGTTTGAGCCTGGCACCCGCCGGGTGAGGGTCAAATGTCCGCTCAGATGTAGTAGTCGGCATTTGATCTGACATTCGGCGTCGGAGAGTGATCGGGTTGAGCCTGTCCGGCAGGATCAGGCTGCAATCATCTTCTCCTTTGCCAGCGGCATGCCATCCACGAAGGTTTGCATCGGAGTCTTGCCAAAACACCACCGCCCCTGGTGCGGCCGCTCCTCATTATAACTACGAACCCAAGCATCAAGATCAGTCTGGAGTTCGCCGATCGAGCCATAGATCTTCGGCATTATCAACCAAAGACAGCTTTTCCTTTGCAGCGAAGCTTTTGCGTGAGATTCTGATCCCGTAATCGACAGGAGGTCGGAATGGATCTTTCTGTACGCGAGGTGCTGTCGAGGATCACCACCGTTCCCGACATGATTAGTGCCTTCCACAACGAGAGCCATTGCCGGCGATTGCTTGAGGCGATGGTGTGGCCGAACGGGCGAGTTTGCCCGGCCTGCGGCTATCGCCACTCCATCGCATTGATGGGCCGAGAGAACGGGAAGCGAGCCCGAGCTGGGCTTTACCAATGCTCGAACGGCACCTGCCGGTTTCAGTTCACTGTCACAACACGAACACCCCTGCATGCGACGAAGCTTCCACCTCGGGTCTGGCTCTCCGGCCTCTGGCTGATGCTACATTCGGACAACGGTATTTCTTCCATCCGATTGGAGGAAGCGCTTGGTGTCAGCGAGCCGACGGCTTGGCGAATGGATCATGCCCTACGCCTGATGGTCGGACGCGAGCAGGCTCTGGATGATGTTGTAGAGATCGACGGCCTGGACATCGGTGGCAAGCCGCGGCGGGAGAAGAACTATTCTCCACTAGGACGAGGACGCAAAGGTGAGCCGAAAACCTTGAAAACGCCGGCACTTGTGGCCGTGCAACGGCCGCCGGATGTGGGTGTCGGGACGCCGTCTAGGGAGGTTCGGGCGGCCGTGATTGAGGATCTCTCTGAGTCCGAAGCGGACCGGGTTCTCACCGAGACTGTCGATCCGAAGGCTCATCTGATGAGTGATGAATGGAAGGCCTTCGTCTCAATTGGCACCGCGTTTGCGGCTCATGACACCGTCCACCATAAGGCTCGTGAATATGCTCGCGGTCCGGTTCACATCAATTCAGCGGAGGGCTTCAATGACCGGGTGCGCTGTACCGTCTCGGGCGTATTCCACCACATCGGCCCGCACCACGCGGATCTCTACTTCAACGAGATCGGCTTTCGCTGGTCGCAGCGGGTAGTCAGGGGCCAGGCGCCGCGACGCACACGCAACGGACGGCCAGTGACCAAGACCTTGTGGGCGCGAATACCGCCTGCTCTGCAGCTCCCGGCAGTCTTCCGCTTCGCCGTTGGACGCGAGATGCGCCGAACGAAGGCCGGCGGGATCGACCTTCTCTCGAAGGTAGCTGGCTTTGGTTGATAAAGCCGGCGCTCAATCAGGAACGGATCTTGCGCTGGCCCGATGTCGCTGGGCAACCTCAGCGGACCGGTGACCAGACCAGACATTGACGAGTTCCTGAATGGCCTTCCAGATCAGGAAATGGCGTATCTGGTGGTCGAGGCCACACGGGTTGTGAAGCGCCGGCTCGCCCGAGGGCAGGGGAGGGGGCTTCGGACCAAGGGGTCCGGCATGGGAAAGGCGCCTCTCGATGAGGCCATCCGTCGGGTCGCCGGTGAGTCGACAGAATTCGAGGATCCTGGCGAGACGTGGTGAGCCATGCTCGGGGGGAGTGTGGACGGGCTTCGTGAGGGAGAATACCATTCCGGAAGTGAGATCTGCCAGCGGGCAGAGCGGATCACAGGATGCGGCCATGGCCCACGGGAGCATCACGGACGAGGAGCTTGCCGAACTCGTACAGCGCACGGAGGAAGCCACGTCGGCCTTCATGCGCGGAGACATGAACCGGTACCTCGCACTCACGCCCCATGCGCCAGGGTTCATGCTGATGAACCCCTTCGGCGGAGAGCCCACCCGGTATGAGAACCGAAGCGTGAGCCTGCTCAAGGCCGCTGACTACTTCAAAGCCGGCGAGGCACGGTTGGACGTGGTGCAAACCTACGCCTCGGGAGACCTTGTCGTTCTCGTCATGATCGAGCGACAGCACGGGGAGGTGGGTGGTCTGCCGGACCAGGAATGGCCGCTGCGGGTCACCCAAATCTACCGCCGGGATGGATCCGAATGGCAGCTGCTGTATCGACATGCCGACCCATTGGTTCATCGCATCAGCCTAGGCCAAGCGGCCAAGCTCGCCCGCGGGTGACCCCGCGGTGGATCCTCGTGTGGTAATCAGCCTTTGAGGGCAGCTAGCGCCATTTCAGCCACCTGGAGCTCGATCCCGGGGTCGAGGTTATCGCCGATCTGCCAGACGGCAGACAATCCGGCCCAGGCGAGGATCCAGAGAAGCAGGCGCCGGACCTCGAGGTTCGCCGCCTCGCTGACGATCGTGAGCCGCTGGGCGAAAATCTCGAGCCGGCGGGCGATGGTCAGATGGGGCAGGCCGAGGTCCGGGTCGCAGAAGAGAATGGTGTACTCGAAGGCCCGCTCTCCGATCACCCGCTTCGGGTCGATGGCGACCCAGCCCCGCTCCCCAAAATCCAAGATGTTCTCGTGGTGCAGGTCGGCATGGAGGGGCACGATCTCCCGCTGCGACGCCAGCACGTCGGCGGCCGCGTTGGCGGCGTGGACCAGAATGCCGCCCTGCGCCCGCGCCGCCGGGGCGAGGGCCTCGAACCAAGTGGTCAGCGGCACCAGACTGGGGGGGAGGGCTTTCGCGGGGCGTGCAACTGGCGGGCGACGTCGCAGATGATCCGGGTGGCCGCCTCGTCCCGACCGTCCTTGGCGAGACGGACCAGAGATCGAGAGCCAGTCGCGCGCTCGAGCAGGACCGCGCCATCGTCGAAGGCCAGCACCCGGGCAGCGCCGGTCCCCACCCACCAGCGCATGAGCAGATGGCCGTGCCTTTCGTCGGCGTCACCGGTGACCTTCAGCATCGCCGGTTGCCCCTGCGACAGGACCGGCAGAAGCCGGCTGGTGCGGGTGACGATGAGGTCTCCGGTGGCGACCAGGCCCCATTGGCGCAGGTAAGGCTCGAGCATGGGTGGGTCATAACATGCCGCAAGGGGCGACCGCACCGTCCGGGCGCTTGGGAATGTGGCGGGAGGTTGCCCGCGTGGCCTCGTCTGAGACAGCGGCCAGGGTCCTTACGGCGTCCGGACCTTCACCTCGCTGACCCGGTTGGCGGCTTTGGCAAAGCTCCGGTCGAAGCCGACGAAGGCGGTACATCCCGCCGCCTTCACCAAGTGGCTCTTGCCTGCGGTGATTGCTCAGGATGATCGCTCGTCTGGTAGCGAGCGATCAGATTGGTATCAATCGCGAGCATGGCGCCGCTTGGCCTCGGCCACGATGCTGGCGTCCATGTCCTCGAGGATCCTGGGCGGGCCCTGAGAGGGCAGGGAGCCGAATACGTCCTCTGGCCAGGTCGCGGCAAACACAGGGGCTGCTTTCCAGGACACCTTCCGGCGTCTCCTCGACGACCAGCCGGGTTCCGGCCGCCCAGTGCCGGCGCGGCCGGATCGATTCGGGCAAGGTCACCAGACCTTTCGTGGACACAACCGTCATGCGGCGCTCGGCTTTTGTCGTCGGAGCCTGCCAGGGAAGGTTAGACACTGGTAAGCTAAACAGGCCGCGCTGACGCGAAGGGTCTACAATCCAAAGTCGTCCCGAAATCGATCAATCTGATGCATGCGTTCATGCAGGATTGTCACGATGCCGATGTCGCCATTGCTGAGCTTGCGCCAGTAAACGAAGTGCCGTTCATATCGGAAGAAATAACCGTCAATCCCAAACTCGGCCGGAATCGGGCGAGAGAGCACCGCGTGCGTGTCAATCTTGGCAAAGGCGGCGAACAGTCCGGTGATATACCGCTCAGCCTGTTCTGCCCCCCATTGGTCGCGTGTGTAGCGGTAGATTTCGTCGAGGCGATGAGAGGCCGCCTCCTGGACCCGGACCGAGGCCATGCCGCACTACGCTTTGTTGCGTGCGATGACGTCGGCAGCCGTGAGCGCTTGGTAGGAGGCTTCGGGAGCGGCAAAGGCCAGTGCTAGCTCCGCTTTCAGCCGCTCGAAAGCTTCGTGCTCGACCCGCTCCTTGTCGCGGCGGATCAAATCGCGGACGTACTCACTGACATTCTCGTAGGATCCGGTCTCGCTGACATTGGCCGCGACGAACTCGCTCAATGCTCCACTGAGTCGGACTGTCATTGTCGTGGTGCGGGACATTAAGGAGCCTCCCTGGACTGCGATGTCTTCAATATAATCAAAAATGAATACAGAACAAGGCCTGGAGGTGATCTGCCCCACCTTCTGGAGAGGCCGGACAGCGCAAGGTGGGATCCCGATGGAGCATTGAGATAGGATGGATCGGTAATCGGTCGCGCGAGACCGAAAGCGGAGGGGGAGGGCGCTTTGGCTGCCCCGGATCCTGGCGTGGCCAACGCCAACCAGCCGGTAGAGGCCGCCCTGAGGTTTCCTCCTCACGGCTATGGTCCCTTTGCCAAGGCATTGGACCCAGCCCGATCCCTGCTGCGGTTCAGGTGCGGCCCTGGGATCGACACCGATGACGGGTCTTGCTCGGGCACGGCCTTGGCCGCAGCGAAAAGCCGTCGCATGGCGCACATCCAGGCAGGAAGTAACCCAAACTGCGGTCAAAATTGCCCCAAAAGCCTCCGAGCCGCATTGGTATCGATAAGCGACAGTTATCGATACCAATCTCATCAATGAGGCGTCCCTAAAACAAGCCGTAGCTAACCGTCATTATCTTCTTCGTTGCTCATCAATTCCTTTAATATCAAGTAGTTAGTATCTTAAGGAGTAGAGCGCCAGGATAAGCGGAGCCGAACGGGAGTATGCTTCAGGCCGCTTGGATGGCGAGGTCGACGGCGGGATCTTCGGCCGATCCCCGTTCACCCCTAAACGGTCGCGAAACCGGCGATAAACGATAGCCCGAGCGTCTGGCAGTCCATGAGCGGGCCCAGCGGCACGGATGGCGCCATGCGGCTCAATCGCAGCGAAGGCAACAACGACAACGGGCGCACACCACGTGCTCGCCTCTCAAACCATCAGTCGGGCAAGCCGAGGGGGAGTACCACAGAGTAGTATAAGCTGGCACAAGCATCGTTGGACCGCTCCATGGCCTACGGGGCAGAATGCTCTACCTTCCTCTCGTCACCCCTGCGATCTCGGCGATGACAGCTTCCGCTCACATCTACCTAGACCTCGTACGCAGGGCACTGAACCTCGCCGGGGAGGAGCTTCGAAGTCACCGGGTGATCGGTGAGATCATGGTCCATGAGCGAAGCGTCATCCTGGTCTGCTACAGCTGGGCCGACGATCGCACCCGGATCGAGGCGGACATTGCCCTCGAGGGCAGGGGCGGGATCGTCCGGCAAGCGGTCGTGGGCGCGGGACGAAGTGTCGGGCTCCCTAACGACTGGGTCGAGGACATCCTGCCCGCCGCCTTTGGTCACGGACCATCGGCATCGGCCAGGTTCCCGACGGGACTGTACCCGTCCTGGGAGCGCCCTGGGCTTCGGGTTCTCGCCGCCCCGGCCAACCTGCTTGTCCCGATGACGTTCCTGGCCTCGCTTCGCCTGAGAGACGACATCGGCTACGACGCCCTTGAACCTGCCATCCGGATCGCGGCTCAGGCCGGCATCAAGCGTGCCGAGAGGCTGAGGCGCCTCGTCGCTCCTTACCTCGAGAGGAGAGCCAAGGAGGACGGCGAGCTCGCTCGCACCCTTGAGAAGAGGCTGTCCCAGTTCGAGTATGCGCTTGATCGTTTTGGCTGCGGGTTGGTGTTGAACGCGACCCCGAAGTCCCTGGCCGATGTCGCCGCACTGGCGGGGGAGGATGGCGACTGCTTTGGCTTGGCCTCAGGTGAGTTCCAGCAGGCGTTCTATGTGGAAAAGGACAAGGCAGTTCAACAGGCGATGCTCGATCCGGTGCCTTCCCCGACTGGAGATCCGAAGGATGATGCGTGGCTCGGAGCGATTGGCGAGCACCTGGCCCAGCGCTGGGGGCTCGAGGCGCCGCCCTGGACCCAAGAGGCGGCCTTCATGGGCGGACAGAGGCCGTATTTCTGGCCAGACGAGACGCTGGCGCGCGACATTCAGATCGTCGAGACGCCCCCGGCCTTTCGGAGACGGCTGCTGTTCACGTATGCGGAGCCGCTGATGAACGCCAAGTTCCCCAATGACCGGAGGTCAGAATGCCATTCTGGCAATGAGGGGGCAGCGCCCCAGCTATCACCTGAGATGCTGCTGCGCTGACATGCTGAAGGGCAGGCCCTATCCCATTCCAGGCCACGCCCAAGACTGATGCCCTGATCGGGTCCAGCTGTCGCACCTAGGGCATCGTCTAACGCGGGTCGGCTGCTATCTCTTAGATCTTAGAGCCTTATCAGCCCTTCCTGCTCAGGAGCCGCCATGATCACGCTTTACACTTGGACCACGCCGAACGGCCGCAAGGTGCCCATCATGCTGG
The DNA here is from genome assembly GCF_018069605.1 of Microvirga sp. HBU67558. NCBI lineage: Bacteria > Pseudomonadati > Pseudomonadota > Alphaproteobacteria > Hyphomicrobiales > Methylobacteriaceae > Microvirga > Microvirga sp. HBU67558. The sequence goes on from NZ_JAGPUP010000430.1 coordinate 7,467, forward strand.
AGGAGACTGGCCTTGCTTACCAAGTGCGGCCGGTCAATCTCGGGAGCAACGAGCAGTTCTCGCCCGACTTCCTGGCGATCTCGCCCAACAACAAGATCCCGGCCATTGTCGATGACGAGGCAGAGGGTGGCCCGCTCACCCTCTTTGAGAGCGGCGCCATCCTGACCTACCTCGCTGAGAAAACCGGCCACTTTCTCGCCCCTTCAGGGCCGGCTCGGTACAGGGCGCTGGAATGGACCTACTGGCAGGTCGGCGGCCAAGGGCCCATGCTCGGTCAGCTCGGCTTCTTTGCCAAACGCTCGGACGAGAAGGCGCCGCTGGCGATCAGGCGCTTTACCGATGAGGCCGATCGCCTGCTCACTGTCATGGAGCGGCGTCTGGCTGAGGTCCCGTACCTGGCCGGCGACACGTACACGATCGCCGACATTGCAGCCTACCCGTGGACAGTGGCGGCCACCACGTTCCTGAAGGATGTCCTGACCGACAGCCTTGCCACCAAGCCATCACTCCACCGTTGGCTCAAGGAGGTCGGAGAGCGCCCCGCAGTCCAACGCGGTATGGCAGTGCCGAAGCTCTGAGGCTGGCCCGTGGCATGGCAATCCTCTCGTCCTATAGTCCGATTGCTCCTCTTTCTCGCCTCCGCGGTGCTCGCCCTGTATGTCTGCGCCCTCGCCGTGCTGTTCGTGAACCAGCGCAGCCTGGTGTATCCAGCCTCCGACCGGCGCAGCACCGCCGCCGAGGCAGGGCTGTCCGGCTTCCAGGATCTGGTCCTTCAGACACCCGATGGCGAACGGCTTGTGGCCTGGTGGAAACCGCCGCAGTCGGGCAAGGCGCTGATCCTGTACTTCCATGGCAACGGTGGCAGCCTCTGGAACGGGCGCTTGCGCGCTCAGGCCCTGACAGCCTCCGGGCGTGGGCTGCTCATGGTCAGCTACCGCGGCTATTCCGGCTCGACCGGCTCGCCCACAGAGGCGGGTCTGCACACCGATGCTCGCATGGCCTATGACTGGATGCGGCAATCTTATGAGACCTCGCGCCTGGTCGCCTATGGCGAGTCCCTCGGCACGGGAGTGGCGGTGCGCTTGGCCAGCGAGCAGGCGCTAGCTGGCCTGATCCTTGACGCGCCCTACACCTCCACTGCCGATGTGGCCAGCCTCACCTACTGGTATGTGCCCGTCTCCTGGTTGATGCTCGACCAGTTCCGCTCGCTCGACATCATCCACAAGGTCAAGGCGCCGATCCTGATCCTGCACGGCACGGATGATAGCACCATCCCGTTCGCCTTCGGCGAGCGGCTGTATGTGGCTGCTCCCGAGCCGAAGCGCTTCATCCGCATCGAGGGCGGGAGCCACACCCGGAACCTGGAGCAGGGTGGGATGGCGGCGGTGGAGGAATTCCTCACGGCCGTCGAAGACCATCTGCCTGAGCGCTCCTCCGACAGTGCGGTCACATCACCTCAGCAGCCATAAACCCGATCAGTCCCGCGACAGCTTGGCAGCATCAGGGCGAGGGCTGAGACGTCTAGCACACGATCCGGTTGTGCTGAGGCTGGCGAGCCCATAGGGTCGAACCTCTCTAGGCCGATGCCGCCTAAAAGCTTGACCTTAACAGCATACCAGTTTCAGCCATAATCCTCATGTTTGTTGAAGGTCCTGGCGCCGAATCGGTCGGCGCCCCATAGGGCCTCCAATGACCCGCGCTCTGGCTCTTGCCACTGCTCTTCTGTTCACCAGCCTCTCCCACGCACCGACCGCACAAGCCGCAGACCCGGTTCACTTCTGGGATCTCCAACCGCGATCGCTCCGCCTTCTCGTTTCCTCCCCACAGGTGATGGTCACCCGCACCAGGACGGGATGGGATGCCTATTGCCGCTGCCCTGTGGTTCTCGCTCCGTCGGAAATCCCCGCGGTGATGAAGAAGGCCATCGTGGCAGTCGAGGACAAGCGCTACTTCGAGCACAGTGGCGTGGATGTGATCTCGCTTCTGTCGGTACTCAAAGGAGGTCTCGGCCGGGGTGGCAGCACGATCCCGATGCAGTTCCTCAAGAATTTGGTCTTCCACGATCTCAGAGCGAGCGATGTGCTCAGCCGCCTCGAGCGCAAAGGGGCGGAGGTCTGGTACGCCGGCCTCTTCGACGAGGCCGTCGGCAAGGAGGAACTCCTGGCGGCCTACCTCAACCAGATCGAGTTCGGCGGGCGCGACATTGTCGGGCTCTACCGGGCGAGCCGGCACTACTTCCGCAAAGAGCCCAAGGATCTGACGCTGTACGAGGCCGCGCTGCTGGCCGGCATGGTCAAGGCGCCTGCCCGGCTCAATCCGATCCGTGAGCAGACCCGGGAGCGGGCACATGAGCGCGCGCTTCTTGTCCTGAAGCTCATGAGCGAGCAGGGCCTGATCAGCGACAAGGAGCGCCGTCAGGCTGAAAGAGCAGGGATCCGCCCTGGCCTGCTGCCGGAGTTCAAGATCCAGCCGCAGGCCTTCACCGAATGGGTGGTGGAGACCTGGGGGGACAAGTACGTGCAGCCGGGCGAGACGGTCCGGTTCTTCGTCACCTTGAACCCGCGCATCCAGAACATGGCGGAGCAGCAGCTCAGCAGGCTCGTCAAGGACGGGGCTGTCCCGCCCGCCTATGACGCCGGTGCGGTGATGATGGCGCCGAACGGACGTGTCCAGGCGATGGTCGGTTCCATCAATTGGGCTCAGCGACAATTCAACAATGCCGTGAAGGCTCGTGTGCAGACCGGTTCGACGGCGAAGCTGCCGCTGCTGATTGCCGCCTGCGAGGCCGGCAAGCTCCCTGAAAGTCGTATCCTCGATCAGCCGGTCACAGGCAACTGGCCTTCGAACGGCGCACTGGGCTACCGCGGCTGGACGACGCTGAAGGAGGCGATGGCCGCGTCACGCAATGCCGCGGCGGTGCGGTTGGCGCGAGAGATCGGAGCCGACACCCTCGCGGACGTCAGCCGACGCATCGGCATCGATCCTGGGCCGACGGATGATCCAAGCTTCATCCTCGGCTCTTACTCGAGCAATGTCATGACCATGACGGCAGCCTACGCGTCGGTGGCCAATGGCGGCTACCAGGTCACCCCGTCGGGAGTGCTCGCGGTGGTCGATGGGCGAGGCCAGGTCAGGGCTGACTTTCTGACGACCATGCGCAAGAGGGTCATCCCGGAGGAGTGTGTCGAGCCGACACAGGAGGTTCTTCGCGAGGTGGTTCAGAACGGAACCGGCCGCGCGGCACGGTTAAGAGACTGGACAACCTACGGCAAGACCGGGACGTCTACCGGGAACACCGATGCCTGGTTTATCGGCTGGAGCGAGCAGCGGGTGCTCGGGATCTGGATGGGCCGGCGGCACGGCGAGACCGGCCCCGCTCTGGCCGGCGCGGGTGCCCCTGCGGCCTACTTCGGGCGAGTTGCCAATGCGGTGAATGAATGGATCGACCAGCAACAGAAACGTGAGGAGCAACGACTGGCGAGCGCGCGGACCAAGCGGCCCGCTGAACCGGGAAAGATGGCTGACTGGTTCTCTGAGCTCCGGCCGTCCGTGGCCCTCCCGAAGGGGCCATCGGCCCATGATCCTGTTCCAGGAGGGAAAAGGACGTGAGCCCGTCAGGCCTCGACAGGGAGCGCGCATGACGACGATAGCACAAAGCCTTTGTGCGGCTGCGTTCGTGGGCTTGTGCCTGTCCTTACCGGCCGTCGCGGCCGAGCCGGAGAGTTGCCCGGGATTGATCGCCTCACGTGTCAACGCCGGTTGAATTCTGACCCGCTTCGAGCGAGGGCGCCGATTCAAATCTGACCCACCCA
>NZ_JAGPUP010000431.1:0-11366 GCF_018069605.1 Microvirga sp. HBU67558
ACGACTCGGTTTTCACCAAGCTCGGATCGACGGGAACCCTGGCGGCCAGCAAGTTCGTGATCGGCAAGAAAGCCTTGGATTCCACCGACCGCGTTATCTACAACAGCAAGACGGGCGATCTGTCATACGATGCCGACGGCTCCGGCAGCGGCGCGGCGATCAAGTTCGCCAAACTCGACGCTCACCTGAAGATGACGGCCGCTGACTTCGTCGTCATCTAACTGTTGCTAGGCTCCCTGGTAGCCCCGGCCGTCCGGGGCTACCATCCCGCTGGCCAAGCAGGTGCACTTCATTTCAATCGCTCGTCTCGCGAAGTCGTCAGAAAATCCGAACCACAAACTCACACCACAAACTCTCTATGTCCCTGAGTGCCGTAATGGGCCCGCTAAAGCATCGGACCCATTCGGGAGCCGAATCCAATGAATGAAACGGCCTCGCTCACCCACCGATTGCTTGCGCGAAGCAATCAGAACGGCGTGTCTTCTATAACTATGTCATCGAGAATGAATGGCGCACCCGACACGATTCGAACGTGTGACCTTTGCCTTCGGAGGGCAGTCGTCCACTCATTTCCTTGATTTACCCGAATTGACCGGAATGCACCAAGCCGTTAAATTATAAGGACTTCCGGGGGGCCGCCAGAATGACGGCGCTTACCTGATCTGACCCAAGACTACCGCTTTCTGCTTACCCGGTGCTTACCCGATGCCGAAACTGACCAAGCGGGTGATAGACGCGATCCGTCCGCTGGAAGCCGGAGGAGACATATTTGCCTGGGACAACGAACTGCCGGGGTTCGGGCTTAGGGTGAAGCCGAGCGGCGCTAAGTCTTTCCTTGTCCAGTACCGCAACAGGAACGCCCGCAGCCGCCGCGTCACCATCGGGCGCTATGGCGTGCTGACCCCTGACGAGGCCCGCAACGAGGCGCGGGCTATTCTGGCCAGGGTGGCGAAGGGTGAGGACCCGGCCGAAACCAGGGCGGCGGATCGCACGGCAGCGACTGTGGCGGACCTCTGTCGGGAATATCTGGAGAAGGCAGAGAAGGGCCTGATCATCACGCGTCGGGGCGGGGCCAAAAAGGCCTCCACTCTTTACACCGACAAGGGACGTGTCGAACGCCATATTATCCCCCTGCTTGGGCACCGCACGATCAAGGATCTGACTACGGCGGACCTGCGGGCCTTTCTGCGCGATGTGATTGCCGGTAAGACCGCCGCCGACGTGAAGACCAAGGCTCGCGGACGTGCGATAGTCAAAGGCGGAAAGGGCACCGCGACCCGCACCATGGTCCTTCTGAGTGCCATCCTCACCTATGCGGTGGAAGAGGGCCGCCGAGGCGATAACCCGGCACGCGGCATCGTGCTACCCTCCTACAATAAGCGCAAGATCCATCTTGATACGAGCCAGTACGCCGCTCTCGGCCGGGCGCTCGCTGCTGCTGAGGCGAGAGGGGAGCCGTGGCAGGCCATGGAGGCCATGCGCCTGCTGGCCCTGACAGGTTGCCGGGCTGGCGAAATCGCCGGGCTCAAGCAGACTGAGTGTGACCTGCGCGGATCCTGCCTGAGGCTTGGCGACACGAAGACCGGGGCCAGCATGCGCCCGCTCGGAACGCCCGCGCTGGAGGCCCTTCGCGCCGTCCTCGACCGCAGCAACGGCACCTATGTGTTTCCGGCCCTGCGGGAATCGACGATACCGGACGGCGAGGGCAGCCCGAAGCCGTATCGCGGGCTGCCGAAGGCATGGGATCGGATACGGAACGCCACGACGCCAGACGGAAGAGAACTCGCCGAGCCGTCGATTGCGACCCTGACGCCGCATGGGCTCCGCCATGCCTTCGCGTCCGTAGCCGACGACCTCGGCTTCACCGAGGCAACCATCGGCGCGATGCTCGGGCACTCAAGTGGCGGCACGACACGTGGCTATATCCACAAGCTCGATCCCGCTCTTATCGCGGCAGCGGACCGCGTCTCTCGGCACATTGCGATGGCGATGGAAGGCGGATTGCCGCGCGCAGAAATCGTTGGGTTGCATGGAGCTACGGCGTAATGCAGGGCCTTATATCTCCACGTGAAAAATCATCTTCTCGTCTTCTTGCTGAAGCGCGCTTGGCTCAGGCGATAAAGCAAGCTGATGTTGAGCATATTCTGGACGCTGTAGGGCGCGAGTTCGTTCGCAAACGGATCAACCGCCGCCGACTACGGCGTGACATCAATGAAGCCGCTGTCGACGCGAGTGTCTATGCGTGGCTGGATAGCAGTCGGCAACGGCGCGAGTTCGCAGACCACTTTGAAGAAATAGAGCGAACAGCAAGGCACCTGAGAAAGCTCCTATCGGGTAGCAACGCAGGTAAATTGGCGCGGCTGAATTTTCGTTTTAGTTTCCCGACGAGGGAAGGAAACCTGCGCAGAAAGCGGGTAGACCGAGCAGCCTCGATGGAGGGCTTGGTTATCGGACTTGCTCGGCTAGCCCGTGTCGCACGACAGGAGCGGAATAGGATACCTATCGATGCGCCAATGCCCCGAGAAAGAAATGCTCGGGAGTGGCTCATTGTTGAGTATTTGCCGAGGATATTCGAGCGATACTTTGGACGAGAAGCTAAGATAGGTCGCGCCCACAATTACATTGAAGGCACCACAGGTAAAGCAAACAGTCCCTACATACGTTTTGCGTCAGCCGTACTCAATGACATCGGCATCGTAACTACCCGAGGTAAACCGTATAGTCCTGAGACGATCAGTCGAGAGTTCCAGCGCGTCCGATCGGGGGCGCGCCCAAGGCGAAAATCCGTTTCCATGGCAAACGCAAGAACCCGTTGTGAGGGCGAGCTACCCCCTTCATGCGGCACTGCCGAGGAACACTGATCGGACATTGGGCAAATTAGGCACTGATTTCGCAAGTTGCCCAATGTTTTCAAATAGCCTCAGCTTCTGAGAACTTCCTCAGGTCAACCCGAGCGCACTGCTCTTAGATGACGTGAGGTTTCAATGTCCATCGAACACAGTTCCTCGAAGCAGAAGCGTCGCTTCCGGCGCGATGCGGCGAGCGACTACCTGAAGGAGGCGTGGGGCTTGTCCTATGGCACCCGCACCCTCGCCAAACTGGCCTGCGTCGGCGGAGGGCCTCCCATGGAATACGCTGGCCGCTTCCCGCTCTATCCGCAAGACGGCTTGGACGAATGGGCGGCGGCCAAGATCGGCCCGCGTGTCAACAGCACGTCTGAGCGCCAGCAGTTCGCGGCCTGATCATCATCATCAAATCTTTGCAAGCCGACCGCAAAAGGAACCCCGCACGAACGGGTGTCCGGCGGGGCTTGAAGGATAGATTGCAATGTCTTCCTACACCATGACCGGCGGCACGCGCAAGCCAGCCGCCAACTCGGACCGCCCGTCGCTCGATTACGCTGCGCGGCGGATCGCCCACCGCTGTCGCATCAGCACCGCCCAAGCATCGGTCATTGTCGAGCTGCTCGGCCCCGCGCCGGAGGTGCGCCATGACTGAAGAATTCCGCATCTCCTTGATCCCGGAGGCTCCTGATGACCTCGGGGACTGGATCACCCTCGGCGATGCCGTCGCGGCGGTCGTCGAGAAATGCGCTCGCCGCACGGGCGAGCGGTGGCAGGAAGGCCACGACCGCCACAACGAGGCTGGCGCTCTCCACACTTCGAACAGCTGGAGCTTGTCATGAGCAGCCTCGATCTTCGCTCGACTGCCCGAGCTCTCGGCGGCGATGTTGTCGGGCAGCAAATCCTCTTCGCGCCGCCCGGTCACTCGCGGCAGGATCGCTCGGCCTCCCTCCGCTTCGATCCTAAGGCTCCCGGCGGGTTCCTCATCCACTCCTTCGCGGGTGACGATCCCCTGTCCATCCGCGACTACGTGAAAGAGCGGCTGGGACTGGCATCCGGCAGGGAGGCGCAACTGGCGCCCTCCCCCGCCGCTCCTGTCACAAGTCCAGACGAAGCCGAGCGCACGGCCCAAGCACTTGTCATCTGGGACGAGGCCCGTCATCCACGCGGAACACCGGTCGAAACGTATCTCAACCGGCGCGGGCTCGTCCTGCCTGATGAGGCGGCCTGCAGTGCGATCCGGTTTCATCCGGCCTGCCCATTCGCTGGGGAGCGGACGCCCGCCATGGTCTGCCTTGTGCGGGATGTGGTGACGAACAAGCCCATGGCGATCCACCGCACGGCCCTCACCCGAGACGGCCACAAGGCGAATACCAACGGCAAGGACCGGCTGGCACTCGGGCCGATCGCGGGCGGAGCCATCAAGCTCACGCCCGACGAGGCTGTGACGCTCTGCTTAGGTATCGGTGAAGGCATCGAGAGCGCCCTGAGTCTGCGCAACCTGCTTGAGTTCGGAAGCTCCCCTGTCTGGTCGCTGATCTCAGCCGGTGGCGTCGAGACGTTCCCTGTGCTGTCAGTGATTGAGAGCCTCTGGCTCGCGGTAGACCACGACGAGACCGGCATCCGGGCAGCACGATCAACGGCGCGGCGCTGGCAAGCCTCCGGCGCCGAAGCCTACCTGATCACCCCGACCGCATCCCGTGCGGATCTGAACGACCTCTTCTTCGCGGAGCAGCGCCGTGCTTAATCCCAATCTCTACACGGTTGAACACTTCCCACCGCTCGACGAGCCATTTCCTATCAAGCCGGATTGCAACGGTAAGAGTGGAAGGCCGAAGCTAAGGATCAGATCGGCCCGCGAGTTGCGCCGGAGAGAATTCTCGCCGATCCGCTACGTGGTACCTGACTATATTGCTGAAGGCTGCACGCTGCTGGCTGGGCGGCCCAAGCTTGGCAAGAGCTGGCTCGTGCTTGAGATGGGCCTCGCTGTCGCCATGGGCGAGGTCTGTCTGGGCCGGATTAAGTGCGAGCATGGCGACGTTCTCTATCTCGCTCTCGAAGACAATGAGCGCAGATTGCGGAAGCGCATCGACAAGGTTCTCGGACCTCTCAACGAGTGGCCTGAGGGTTTTCAATATGCGACCGAGTGGCCGCGCGCCAACGAGGGTGGCCTTGATGCAATCCGGGATTGGATCACGAGCGCACAGAACCCGCGCCTGATCATCGTGGACGTGCTTGCCATGTTCAAACCCGCCCGAGGTGACCGTGAGAACATGTACGAGGCCGATTACCACGCGATCAAAGGCTTGCAGGCCCTCGCGTCCGAGTTCGGTGTTGCGATCATCGTAGTGCACCATACCCGCAAGGGCGGCAGTGATACCGATCCCTTCGAGAAGGTCAGCGGTACGCTCGGGCTCTCCGGGGCGGCCGACACGACCATCGTGCTCGACCGCGACAGCAATGGCGCGACCCTCTACGGGCGGGGCCGCGACATCGAGGAGATTGAAAGCGCTGTCGAATTCAACAAGGGGGACTGCCGCTGGTTCGTCATGGGGGATGTGTCCGAGGTTCGACGTTCTGACGAACGCACCACGATACTCGATATCCTCTCCGAAGCGGCTCAACCGCTGTCGCCGCGTGAGGTCACGGACCTATCCGGCCTCTCGTACGACAACGTCCGGCAGTTGCTCACCCGGATGAGTGCGGCCGGGGAAATCACGAAGGTTGGACGGGCACAGTACCGTCACAACGACGCCCCTGTCACAACTGTCACAAGCGTCACAAAGTCTGACGACAGCCGAGACACTCCTGGAGGAGAATGATTGATGACCATTGTGACAATTGTGACAGCCCATTCACTGTGACAGGGGCGTAGCGTGATCAGGCCCGGAACATATGCAGGCCGCGATAACATGACGGTCGCCCACTACAGAGATTAATCGGTAAGCCCACCTTGTCAGAACGCTCGGCCCCGTCCGCTGACAGGCTTTCAGCACCCACTGGCGGGATCGTTGCCGGCAGCAGGAAACCGCGCCTGGAGAGGCTTCCTGAGGCTTGCGTTTAAACGCTACCATTAGCAGCCCGTTTGGCGCGCTTTGGTCGACGGTCATGTGCCCGACCACCCGCAAGGCTAATACGCTCATGTGCAGAAGGGCCTTGGCAGAGCCGAGGCTGATGAGGGAAGAGCGGAGCTGGGTTTTTGGAAGTCTACAGAAATCCAAGCCCATAAAGTAACAACATAGCCGATATCGCACCGCCCAGGGCAAGCAGGAGCCACGGCAAATACCCGCTGAAGTCATTCATCGTGAGCTCCTTCCTGACCGGGGAGCTTGTCAGTTGATAACGAGCTAGAGTCGTAATGGATGACGAGCGTCCCTCCATCGAGTTCCATCTTGCCCTGCGGCGGATCACCCAGAGAAGGTGATCCGCCGCTTCTACTCGCTGATGATCGAGCACGACCTGTTCGGAACGATCCGGCTGGTGCGCAATTGGGGCCGGATCGGCATGATTGGCCAAGAGCTGGTCGAGATCCATGAGGATGAGATCGCAGCGGGGCAGGCGCTGGAGGCGATTGCCCGGGTCAAGCAGCGGCAGGGCTATCAGGACCTGTGAGCAGCCGAGCGACCTCTCCAGCTAAAAGTTCACCGCGGCGCTCCAGCTCTTCAGCTATCAGAATGACGCTCCTCGCATGGCGCATGACAAGCTCCCGTGCCCTCGCACGTCCGCGCTCGCGCAGGTCCTCTTGCGCCTCGTCATCATCGGGGTAGGTCCGACGCATGACGATATACGTTTGGACTTCATCCATCTCGAACTCGGCAGGATAGAGTTGGGGAACGTCACACATATCGGTTGACCACCAACTGGCCATCAGCACGGCGATCTGATCCTCAGGGGGAAGGTGATCGGCCGTCTGGCGATCAATCGCTCCAGCCGAATTCCCTGTCTCTGGCAGCAAGCGCACCCATCCAACCTCCAAACCGAGAGCCCAGGCAACGACGGCATGGCCAGCTTCATGGAAGGCAGCACGGCGGCGGTCACGAAGATCAGGAGAGAGATCGATATTGGTCATGCCCCTGGCTTACAGCTTCGCGCATATAGCTGCCAGGCCTGGAGGCCGTCGCCCGGGCGAAGCGTCGGGCCTATCGGAGAATTTGTGAGGCTCTCAGTTCTGGCAGGGCCACGCGGCGCGCAATGCGTCGGTGACGAGGACAAACAATGGAAGGTGAAGCCTAGCAGGGTTAGCCTGCATGTAGTTGACGACAATCCGTAATGCTTGAATGGAGCTTGCACCCTCTGGAGAACAGAAACGACGACTTGGCGATAGGTTCTCGCCGAAATAATAAATACTAGTTACAATACCATTGCATTGCCCCTGCCTGAATATTTGCGTTGATGCGTTATCCTGCAATGCATCTGCGCATGGTTTATACATAGAATTGCCCGTAAATTGACTGTCTTGGGCGTGCGCACTTGTAGAGAAACAGAGCAGCAGTGCCGCGATAGCGAAACCAACTTTCATTACAGCCCCCGAAAACAGGCTCGAACATAGCAGCTTCCCCGAGAGAGTACACGGTGCTCTCAATTTCGCATAATCATCAGTATGGAACGCGAGTTGGAGTGTTCGTGTAGTCTTCGCGGCATCTTATGGAACGCCGCCACATCTATTCAGTAAAATCCGCTCAGGCGAGCGCGTCGGCGGAGTCGTGAATACTCAATAAGACTTGCCGATCTAGAGACAACCGAGAGGCGCTGGCCTCCTGACGATCAGCGCCTGCTCTTGCTTTGGCCGCTGCTGCGTTTCTTAGAGAAGCGAATTGGCCCGACTGGAGTGTTCTTGATCTTGTTCATTCTACGCTCGAAGTTCCTCTCGATCTGGCGTGTCCTGATCCGATCGCGTCTGCTCTCCTCGCTTTCCCTGAAGAAGAGGCCGATTACACCTATCACCGCGAATAACGCCATCATCGAGAAAAAGGTTGTCATGATTCCTCAACCCGTCCTTGCCTAATTCTCAGCCTCATCACTCTCGATAGAGGACCATAGCTGGCATTAGACGTTCAGGACCGGGGCAAGAGCTGTACCCCGAGCGGATCATTTTCGCGCTAGGCAGGGCAGTGGCGCAGAGGACTGCAAATCCTTGTCCCCGAACAGCAAAGAGGAGATGAAATCGAACGGGAAAACCCGCGCAGCCAAATGTGATGCTATTGCTGACTGTTTTCCGACGCTGCAAAGATCGGTTTTGTAGCTACTCAGGGGGGGTAACATCGATGTTTTTCGTTCGGATGGGGCAGCTTACGGCTTATCTAGCATTCGCCTACGGCGTCCTTAGAACTGCAACGGGCATCATTCTCGCCGTCTACGATAGGCAGGAGTTGGCGGGAAGATACTTTGCTGCCGAGAACACCGGCGCAGTAATAGACAAAGGCCTTCAGTACCTTTTGTTCGGCATCGTCATGGGCATTCTTTGCCATATAGCCGTCTCGGTTTCCCGAGAATCCCGGCATGAAACCGTGAAACCTGAAACCGTGAAACCGGGCGGAGGCCGTCTCCAGGAGATCAGCGCCTAGCGTCTATCAGTCCCCCTCGTTCGCACGTTCAGCCCAAGACCTCCTCGACGATCTTCGGTTTCCGGTCCAGCAGCGTGAGAAGGGCCCGCGCGAATGCTTGGCGAGGGAGAGGCCGAGAAGAACAGGTCCCCGGCCTCTCCCCGCCTGGATGAGGAGCAGCGGGGGGCGTGCTCCAAATCCAAGTCAAGAGGGATTGCCGCACCTCCAGGGACGAGAACGATAGCTGGCTTTGTGTGATCCTACCTCAGGAGCCCTCCCCTACGTCGGCGGAAGGAAATCGGAGCAGGGTTCAGTAACTGTACTGTCTGGCCTCCTATCCGTTCCGCTGTTCCTACCCGAGGTGGTGCGGCTTTTCAGGCTACGTGAGTGAAACATCTCGCCCAGAGCTTGCCTGGTGGGCGGTCGCGAACGTGGCAGTAACTGGGCACGGGTGGGTTAACTCTTCCGGTAGCCTGACGCTAAGGCAGCTATCTCCGTAAGCTCATTGGCACGATGGTTGCGGGCGAAAGTCGTTCGCAATAATCGGGATAGGGAGGCCAATATGAGAGGGACGATTATCGCGCTCGCCGCCGTCCTGCTGTTCGGCGTGGAGCCAACGCAGGCGGCTGAGGGGGAACTCTATCGCTGCTCTGCGCGGGACGTCGTCACGATGACGGACGACGGAGTAGTCGATCGATTCAAAAATGATTTCTGGAAGAACTGGTGGACCGACATCCTCGTCGACACAGCAACAGGCATGCTCCGCTGGAAAGATGGGACAGCGCAGCAATGGGTTGTGCTCCAGCAAGGTTCAAATGCAGACGACTTTGTCATGACGCCTGTTAAAAATTTTCGCTCCGCCTCGACGCATGTCCTCCGGGTACGGGCGTGGGCCGAAAAATCAGCCGTAACTTTTCTGATCTATGATCTCTCTACTCTCGTAACAGGTCGTTGCGAGTCAGTTCGATAAAGCACGTACGCAGACGACTGCTGATCCCTGCGCCCTAATCGGCAAAGGGAGTGAACTGTAAGTCAGGTAGCTACGAGCACAAATCACGAGTGCAGCGGACCCCCTAGGCGCGATGACAGGTCCGCCGCTACTGGAAGATGACCCACATGACGATTGCGAGAGGAGCCACTGTGCCGAGTACGAAGGAAAGTGCGTTCTGCGACATGACCATCATCCTTGATGATCAGTTATCGCACGTTTCAGCGTAACCTTACTGTGAGAGTATGCACACTCTTGTTTGCGCGCTTGCTCTTAAATCAGACCGCATTAGCTCGCCTGTGAGATCGGGGGCGGCAATGGTCTCGTGGGAGTAGGTCATTCGAAGGATACAGCGGGGAGAGGCGAAGAGAGGGTTGAGCGTTCTATGTAGGCGTGCTCCGTTAGATCTCACCTAACGATTGGGGAGCGCAATGGACGAGACTGAATCCCTCTTCGGCGCGGATGCCATGGAGTTTTCTAAGGCCCTCACTGGAGAGGATGATCTAGCTGCGATCATCAGAAGCCATCTATATATAGAACACGAATTGAATGTTTTCTTGGAAGGACGGATACCGGAGCAGGTATTCGAAACTATCCATATTGAATATTTCGATAAAATAAAGCTGGCTGTCTCCCTAGGTTTTCCATCGAAATATAAAGCTGCATTGAAGGCAGTTGGAACTATTCGGAATAAGTTTGCGCATAATCTGAGAACTCAGCTCACATCTACGATGCTCGATGAGCTTTACCAGGTGTTCGATCCTGTCACCAAAGAGGGAATCCAGTGGGGCTTCAAACGCATCAACCCTCACTTTCCTGGTAGGAGCAAGCCAAAGTCGCACAAGGAAATGCCGCTGCGAGATCGCCTTTCTCTTTATGTCGTCCACATATGGGCCGGCCTGAAGGCGGCGAATGCTGAAGATCGCCTTTCAACAAACGAAAGTAAGGTACCTTGATTTTCCTCTGCAAGAGGAGAAGGGAACTTAGATCTGGCGGGGGACGCCACGCCGCAGATCGAGCGCCTTTACAGTCTCTTTCCGTATAGCCGTCAGGGTAGCTTCGATCGCACCCCAGCCACCCGGCAATATCTCCTCGACGGCTTGGATTGCCGCTGCCTGGGAGGCTGCCCGAACCAGATAATACGAAATGGCCGGCTGGCCGAACCACAGTTCACATTCCATTCGGACTTTGTTACAATGACGCTCCGATTGAGCGCTGTCGCACGTGAGGTGACCTCATGTACAGCGACCACGAGCAATGGGCCCGGATCCGCTACCGGGTCTTGGTCGAAGGAGCCACCCAGAGGCAGGTCGCCCGCGAGACCGGGATCAGTCCGAATATGGTCCGGAAGATGCTGCGGGCGAGGCAGCCGGTGCCCTACGGCCCGCGGGAGCAGGTCTTTCCCAAGTTGGGGCCATACTTGCAGACAATCCAGCAGATGCTGTCGGACGAGGAGCAGCCAAGCTTTTCTTATCGCGAGATCTACAGGTCCATTCGGGACCAGGGCTATACCGGAACGTACGACGCTGTCGGCAACTACATACGGTCGCTCAAGCCGACGGATCGCATGCTGTGGGAAGCCGCATACGACGAGGTCAAAACCTTGGACCGCAAGTCAGCGGTCACCCTTCTGATGCATGTGGCCAGGCAGTGCCGGGCGAACGAACGGCAGAGACTTACATCCTCCCGAGCGCGCAAGACTCACAAGGAAGTCGCCAGGCAGGCTGCCTTCACGTGGCTGCGTCAGCTTCTACAGCAAAGGATGCCGTTCACCCATCTGCGGGGAGAACTCGGCGAGGTGCCCGACCTCGACCGGTTGCTGGACAGGCTTCATCACGGCGGCCACCACGTGCGCAATCGGTCGCTTGTGGTCCTCGGCAGCCTACGCGGCTGGCCCTCGACTGCCATCTGCGCCTTTCTCGGCATCGAGAAGAAAACCTATCGCAGCTATTGCCAGCTCTATGAACGGGGCGGAGCCTCAGCCCTGTTCGC
>NZ_JAGPUP010000432.1:0-11421 GCF_018069605.1 Microvirga sp. HBU67558
GATGTCCCTTCTGCCGCGCCCGCTTCACTCTTGGATCACTGATGAAAGTGCCAATGTAGTGCTAGAAAGGAATTTAACAGATGGATATCGACGACACCCTCGACCCAGACGACGTCGAAACTCGAACTGTGCAGGCTTTCACCGATGCAGAAGCTGCCGGCGAGCGGGCGGAGGCTATCGATAAGATCGGCACCCTCATCTGCGAGCAGCTCGAAACGGCCTGTTGGCCGGAGACAAAGGACCTTTTGGCCAACCTTCTGAATCGCTGCCGTGACCTGTTTGAGGTCGCATACGCAGATCAGGAGGACGCCCGGCAGCGGTATGAGGAGGCCATGCGCGACGGGAGGGCGCTGCGAGGAGAGTAGGAAACACGTTCTGTGCGACGATCAGGCCAGCCCTGGCCGTTATGGTCTCGCGATCAGCAGCGTAATAGGCCCTACATTGTTCTGAGCTCACAACACGGTTGGCCCCGCCTTCAGAGTTCTGTAGCTCCGCGCGGAAATCATTGGAGTCGATCGTAGGGTGTTAACCCTCTCCAGCACGGGCCCGGTCAAGACAGACAAGACTCATTCAGGAAACCCAATTGTGGATCAATTCGCAGTTTTCAACTCTGGTGTCACGACGACGCGCTCTGGCCAAATTGGTTGGACTACGTAAATTCGTTACGGCCGTAGGCCGCGCCCACCCGGTGTGGTCAATCAGCGCTTCGAGAGCTTGTACCTGTTCGCCGCCTGCCGGCCGGGCACGGTTGCGACTCTTGCGCCGGAGCTGCCACGGGTGAGTGCCGATGCGATGACGATCTTTCTGGATCACTTTGCTCGGCAGATTGAACCCGGTGCGCACGCGATCCTCGTGCTTGATCCGGCCAGCATGACGCGCGAGCCCTGCATGCACCGGAAACCATCACCCTGTTGTCGCGGCTGTCAGCGTCACCTGCGCTGAACCCGGTGGAGCGGGTCTGGCCCCACCTGCGCGGGCACTATCTCTCGCACCGCGTACTTGACGACGAGGCGGAGCTTCGCCGCTTGCCGCGCCTAGAACAAACTTCCCGACGAGACTGGCCGTCTCACAACGATGACGGTCTATCCTTGTCTCACCGGGTCAGGCATTCCCCGACTGCGTATGAGTCCTACGGACAGCAACCAACCTGCCTGCGAGGGGACGTCAGTCCATGAATTGCCGCATCGATTAATGCAATAACGGTAACCATGTCCGTAGATAAAATGGCCTCGTTCGTCCACAAACTGTCATAGGAGCCCATTGCAGCCTCTCTGTTTTCTTGAGGAATGAACTGACCCTGTGAAATCGCGGCCGTTAGAAACGCCTCGATCTCGTCAAATGTATCAAACGCCTCCTCAATAAACGAACTTCGAAGATCGTCGCAGCTCTGCATCGCTATGTTCCGATGTGATCGGAAAACGGCTCGTGTGGCCCATTCACGAAGAGCCTCCTCGTTGGCTTCTAAAGCAATCACACGTGCGATTTCACCAAAGGCAATCCTATACTGATCTCCTGCCAGTGTATGGCTAAAGGCCGTACACTCAGCCAGCGCGCCTAAGAGCTGTTGGTCGATCTCGGTCGCAGAGCGATCCAAAGAGAACAAGAACTCTCTGATGGAGGCGTTCCGAACAAATTTATCCAATGCGTGCCGCGAAGCGCTTGCATCTTCCCACTCGCCATCTGCGTCGCTCTCGAGCCAGGAAAGATACCCTTGGATGTCGTGATAGAAATAGAAGCGTGGTGCAAAGTCCTCCGGCATGAGGTCACAGATTGACTGCCACGTGCAGTCGAGGAGAGCCTTTGGACCATTGCACAGACTGGCTGACGTAGCCGGCCCAGCGAGTTGTCGGCTGACACTCGAAATGGCCTGAGACGAAATCTCAGCTATGTATCTCTCCCCAGTGGCCTCGTATACGATAAAAAACAGTTCCGATGATGGGTGGAGTCCGCCTTTGAAGTAGGAGCCGGAGTCTATACGTCCCGCGGCGCCCCAATCACCACTTTCATCGACAGCCAATAGAACTCCGGACAGGTCCACGAACTGCTGCGCCAGCGTCTTAAAGATTGGGTCCGGAACTGCCCATGGTGTATCAAACCGAAAGTCCAAAGTTGTCTTTGTCGAGGCAATCAAGTGACAATGGCTCGCGTTCCACTTAACACCCCAATGGTGGTTACTCCAATCATACCAGTGGTCAAAGCCTGTTGCTTCTGCTGCTGCAGCCTTCAGCTGCGGGCTGTTTTGGTCATCGAAGGTTGCAGCGATTTCAGGAGGCATAGGTACAAGACAATTGAAATCGAAATGAGTTTCGGACCTATCATCCCGGTTTCGGGTTTCGATGCAGGTTGATTTGAAGCGGTCAATCTCCGCTGGCGGCCCCGACAATGTAAGGCGATTAGTGACCCAGTTTGGCATAATAGATGTCTTTCGTATGATAAATTTTCGTAGGAATGAAATAGGTGGAGTTGTTAGTTGTATTTTGATGCAGCGATGCCTGGACGGAGAATGACGTTTTTAAATGTTGATCCGTTCGCAAAGCAGATCAATCTCTTGAGATTTGAGGATCTGCCCGTGATCTCCAGCGATCATTGCGATATCTTGATCGAATTCGGGATCTTTACCCTGCTCGCATTCCAAGTAGCGCTGGTACACGCGAAGCGCAGCCATAATCGTATCATGCTCCGGAACCAGCACGGTCAGTGCTACAGTATGCGATGAGGCTGGCCCTGATATCGTCTTGAGAGGCTGCTCCTGGACAACCGTATGCCAGGCGAGCGGACCAGATGATGCACAATCGGTAGGTACGCAAAAGGCCTTTACATCATGCAGGTCGCCTGGAGCGATCCCGTAATGGGCCAGCAGAGAGATAACGGCAGACGTCGGATTAGACGCGCGGACGAAAAGGTCGAGATTGTCTCCATCCCCGTTGGTAGTCGTGATGAAATAAAGGAGGGATTCGGTTTGTGACATGATGCTCTGTTGAAAAATGGTTGAATGAGGGTTTTCCCGATGCAGGCGCGCCAAAGCCGTATCTCGGCCCCGACTGGACGCCTACGGAGACCGGGATCGATTTACGATGACGTGGTCCAGCAAGACGAATTGAATTTGCAACGACGCAGCAGCTGCCTCCGAGGCAGCATAAGATGTGGAGAACGTCGGAGCTAAGGAATCCAGATTGCTCAAATTCCCCAGACGTTCTGGAAGATCTGGCGTTGTGCATCCGTCAGACTGGTAAGGTAGATGAGCCGGTCATCCTCGTAGGCAATCGGATACTCATTCTCCCTAATCCAGGAGCCCACGACGCCGGCCGGTTCAAACGTCGTTATGTCTTCGTCGCTGTGATCATACGGGGCACAGGTGCACAGGTTATCGCCGGCGCAGCCGGAGGTGTAGAAGACAGCGTCATAGGATTCGCTAAGTGCTGTAAGGGTGGTAGTAATAACTCTAATTATGCGTTTCATATTTCGTTGAAGGAAGTGGAATTAATTGATGCTGGAATTGTACATCGTCCTATGTTCACCGGCAAAATTAAAATATGGCTAGACCTAAAGAAGCAGGACTGTGGTCGCCGCCAAACAGTAGCAAGATGCTGGCACCCAGTTCCCTGGCTGGAGGCGAACGTCCTCATAGTCGAGCCGACATAGGCGAGCGGGCCCGCTGGCTATTAGACTGGCGGGCGACGCCATACCCGCTCGCTGCAATCGAAACGACAATGATACGAGCGTTCCGCCCCCGTCGCGATGAGCAAAATTGCAAGGCAGATACAGCCGGTCCGATCAGTTCTCGTAAAAGGACGTTTGAGGATGCGCGCCCGACGTCGTGTTTTGGACCGTCGGAGGTCCAGTAGGAGAAAACGTCGTTTCACAACGTGACGCCGAAGGTCATTACAGCACCATGATGAAGTGGTTGTTGCCCAACAATTCGCAATTCGATTCGGACCTTGGTCGCCGTCGTGTGGGATATTCGTAGCGGTTCCAACTTCGTTTGGCAGAAAGGGACACCCTGAAGGGCATAACGGCCTTGTGTTCAAGCTCGTGCATGGCATGGCGCGGAAGGGGAGCGCTCACGTGGAACTGCCACCACACGGGCCGCAACGGAAGCCGGACGACCGAACGCGATCAGGCAAGGGATGCCCATTGCTCTGCGCGAGATCGGGTCGCCCGAAGCCTCGGCTTGACGTGCATTTGTCAGGAGGCACATAGGGACGCGAGCTTGGTGAGGTCAACTCCTCAAGTACGCTCGGGAGTGATCTCGCCGGCGGGCTGATTGTCAGCTCAACGCGGGCCTAAGATTTTCGTTTCGTATGCCAGCGAAGCAGGCCGCGAATAATCCTTGCCTTCACCCAGCTCGATCGGCAATGATTCGATTGTTGAGCTCAAGCTCTTCTTTCATTTTTTCATCAAGGTCATTATGTCTGTTATCGTTACCAAACCACTGCCTCACTTTCGCATCGTTCATCCGGATGGTTCTCGCTCGAGCCGTTCTGCTCCTCCGTCTCTGCTCGCGTCCGTGGCGTATAACCATGTCGTGGAAGTGACCATCGACGGCACCCCACTCCAGATGCACCACTGGGACGTTAAGGGGCGGGGCGCACTGGAAAATTCCATGGGGACCAACATCCTTAAACAACCTGGTGCCATCCAGAAGAAAGGTCAGCGGCGCAAGAGAGCCTACGGCGACATCTGGCTGATGTCCCTGCATAGTGTCCCCTCGATCCGGGTCGAAATGTCTGCCGCCGATCTGCAGAATGCGCTTGCTGCGTATCTTCCCGGCACCAAAACCTATGAGGTGATTGTCGATCACGACGTGTTTGACGTCTTCTTCATAGATGAGAACGTAACGCAGCAAGAGCTGATCAAGGCTGTTATCGCCTTCGGTTGAGCATTCGAGATTGATCCCGCCACGAGGATGGAACTGCGTTCTTCGTGGCGGCTTCCGGATGATTGCTTGATCAGCCCTGCTGATCAAGCGCCAGAGCACTCTGCAGTTGATGATACTCTGCCTCAGACAACAACGCTTGGCACATCTGCTCTAGGTTCGGAGCAGAGAGCTTCGCTCGCGCCGGGGAGGATGCAAAGGTGATTGTCCGCCAATCCTCAATTGGCAGCGCGTGTTCGTTGATACCGGCACCGCCTCTGAGCGGGCCGATATCATGACGATGAGTAGCCTGGCCTCGATCCGCTGGAGCACTGCCAGGACCTGCTTGCACTCACCGACTGTGGAATGATCATGATGAGGTCTGATCAGCCGTTCACTCGGGACCAATTTCATTCAGTGAGTCCTCTATGACTCAATGCTGGATCAGAGGGTGGCAGCCGGCCGCGGTCCATCATCGCTCCGGCTGGCGGCCGCAAGGGTCCCGAGCCAATGCAATTTGTGAAAGCGACGTTTGGCAATGAAGTTCTAGCAACAGTCTAATCGCTCTGGCGTCGGCAAGCAGGATGCCAATGCTATCAGTCTACCAGACCAGATTGCGCCCGTGTCGATCCTGCAACTCCTTCCACGATGACGCGAAGAGCAGACAGGTCGCTCAAAGAGCCAGGCGTCATCATCAATCGCCCCACACACCCGGTACGAACGTCGAAACGTCTGCTGTTCGGGCCGCGCGCTCGACTAAGATTAAAATTGCGTTCCTCTCAATCGATGTGAGATGATAAATAAGTTTAGGGGACGCCATCAGCGCTCCTATATAGGCTCAGGAGTGAGATCGGGGTGACTCCGCCCCACACCGCAAACCGGGACGTGATACGAGGCGATGAGGCAGGTGAAGCTGCCAGCCGCAGACCGGCCAGCGAGGAGAGCCCCGACCGAGACGGACATCCCGCCCATGATGGTAGGTGAGTAACGGCTGCTCGGCAAAAGGCGCTCAAACGTCGTTTTGCAAGAAGGCATTTATTAAGAGGATACGTATGTCTGAACGCTCTTGACCCGTATCCGCGCGCCCTGGTCCCCCAGCAGCTAGGAGCGCGAGCTTCGATCTGGACAAGATCGATAACCGTTGGACCGACAAACAGTTTACCCAGAGCGGCATGGCCCGGCGAATGGAAAAGGCCCCTTCGTGCACATTCAGCCAATCCGCCAAACCCTCAACTTCTTTAGGTGAAACTCGTCGAGTATGGGCTGTTACATGCAGGTACCGGGCAACCACCTGCCGCCGAGTAAGATCGGCTACGCGGCTTGCTGGGTGATCGCGAACTCAGGGTAACGATCACATTCTCTCTTTGATTTCTGTTTTGCTTCAGAAGTCAGGGGGAGAAAGTGAGTTAAATCTAGGGTAAATGCGCTCATGATGGAAGTCAGGTCAGGATAGATCGCTGGCGGGAGAAAGAGCGAAGCTTCAGCGGAGCGATTCTTCCGCCGGCAGGGGAACGCGAAGCGGCGCCCCTCACAGATGTGCTTTCACGAATCTTGGTAATGGAACTGTGGCATTGGTGAAGCCGGTTGGGTGCTCGTGCCTAGATCGAAGACTGATCTCCACTACAAAGCGTGAGGTTGCGGGAATTTTTGCCGTCGGCAACCCGGTGAGGCAGACGTCTCTATCCGGACTTCAATCTGACCAGATGTGCCGGAGTGAAGGATAATAACGGAGCCCCTACAGGAGGAAAACGTCCTTCGGCCAATCGAGCACGCCGGCGCTCAATCCAGTCCTGATATTCAGGGAAGAAGCCACAGAGATGTGTCCCAAACGAACTTGGACCCATGTCACCGCTCAACTTCATTGCTCCGGATGTCTTTGCGTCGGCCGGGATGGGACTCATCGCACAGCCCGATCCGCCCTTTTTATTCGACTCCGCAGCAATCGGAGTGCCGAAATCTCGGTAAAGCTTCAAACGCAGGCCCGAAAAACTCATATGCTCGTGCATACCACTGCGCGATGACTCTGAGAGTTTCTCAAATGACAGCGAGTTTGGGAAGAATGCCGTGCTAGGGTCGGTTCCAGCTCAATTCAATGCCATCCGATTACACTCGACCAACCGAGACGGGCGTGGCCGGGAGACAGTATCGTATCAAAGCCAACTCAATCCTTGTACTCAACTTGATCGGAACGGGGCGGGGCTTTGTAGGATTGGTCAACAGTGACCCTACGGATGGACGTGAGGTTGAGGAGTACGGCTCGTATATCGAGCTCGGCCACACCCTCGTTGATCTGCTGGTACTGGAAGCTGCGTGTTGGAACTCCTGCCCTGAACCCTCGTGTGAGTGAAGTGGCACGGGCCATGAGCCTTCAGGAGCCTCACAGCAGCCATCCATGTCTTTGCTCATCACGACTTTCCGCGGTGGCGATCTCGGGTTGCAGCTCTTGACAATATGACGATCCAAACACCTGAAGGCTACCTTTGCTCAGCTTACAGGTTGTTGTGCCAAATCCTGTCGCTTGTATGGAGGGATAGCCGCCAATGCAGAGGTGGCTCGGATCACCCAGGTGCATTCCTTCTTGTGGCCGGCGCGGCATCCACGACCGTTATGATCTGATACACCGCGCCTAGGTTGCGCCGGGTTAGTTCACCACTTGTAGACGGTGAAATCGCACGGCCACGTCATCCGGCCCCACCGCTGGACGAACTTTTCCCGGTCCTCAGCCGATCCGAAGATAAGAGTCCAGTACCATCTGGTTGGCGACCGTCCGTGGCGTCTGCCTGAAAGCACCGACTTCTTGAAGGTCGCTTTGTGCAGGGTGTAAGGATGCTCCAGATTGGAGCGGCACCATGCGCCCACGCGTCCGTGCAAGCCGACTTCGTCGCTGGAGTCGATGCTGAGCACGTCGAAGTCGGGAACCGTCACGTGCTCGCCGGGGAATGGCTCATATGCGGCCATCGCCTCCAGCATCTGGCGTTCCCGTTGAACATGGACGTCATCCGGCCTACGAGGCGGGATCAGTTCCCACGTGTCGTCTTGCATCGTCTCAACGGTGACGGGTGCCGGTTGCAGCACTGGCTGATGCTCCGCACGCCCAGGCTCAGCCGGCGATATTACCGCTTGCGCGACGCCGATGTCGGCGGACTGGTCCGAGACGAAATGGACCCATTGTTCACGCTCGTTGTGGTCGACATAGACAACAAACGCATCACCGAGGAAGCGATTGTCCTGGATCGCCGAGTACAGCGCGTGAACCGCGTCCGGTTGGTCCTCCATGCCATCGGCGGCCGTGCAGACGTAGAAGGCATAGGGATGTGCTTGGAGGAAGCCGCGCGCATCGTAGGTACTGTTGAAATAGAGCTCAGGAGTCATCATTTGCATAGGGATTAAAAGAAAAACGTTGCATCCAGATGATGGGTACGACCTGGGCTCGTGGCAATAGGGAAAATCACCGGCGTTAACCGACAGTACGAGACGCAAGCATGGATATGGCATAGCCGACGCCATCCTCAACGGACATCGCGATCGCACGCTCAAGCGATTCCTCAGCTATTGAACCTCTCTCGAAGGCAAGCCGGTTGTCAGTCCAGGGCGCAAGTGACGGCGCGATCCACATTCTGCGCTAATGCTTCTACAGCCTCCTAGACTGTCGTCTGCACACCCCGGCAGATATTCCTCGGGCTAATCCCACGGCAGTAGGAGACCGGCTGCATGTAGGCTATGGCTCCTGGACGGTGCGCCACAGGCACAGCATCGTACGATCTGCCGGAGACTGTCGCAGAGTGTCCCAGGGAAAGGTCATCGACCATCTGGAGCCCCGAACCGGTGCCCGCGCCAGGGCTGACAAAGCAGCCAGGGTTAGAGCGGCGGAAATAGTCGGTCTCAATACTTCACCGTCCTGTGGGTCAACGTCTTCCTCAGGATAGCACACTCGAACTCATCCTCGGTCATCGCCCATGAGGCGAATTCGAGACCCCGAGCCCGTCCTGGTCCTCGAAACTTCATTTTGGGCGGAGACAACTTGGTTGAAGGTTTCGACGCGCTCTGGGTCTTCTCCCTCATGGATGGGCTTGGTGGTGATGATCGCGAGTTCCTCTCAAATCAGATGTTGCCCCGGAGTGTGCGCTACGTTCACGTCGGAAGACGTTACCGTGCTCGTTGAGCCCTTTGCCAATGGCCTTTGAAGGTTTCGATGACCCCTTACCATGGCGGCACACGGCCTTCGAGCCGACCGAGTTGGTCACCATCTGTCTCTTACGCACCACCGGCTGTCTTCTTACGGTTGGCCTGGGCGCCGATTGAGAAGGGATCATTAATGGGCTTGACGAAGGATCCGGCAATTTCTTCCCCAGCCCTGCCCAGATTACCCTCGTCTTCGACGGTCCCATGCTGGTGATAGCCGGACAAGGCGCAGTTGATCAGAAGGTTGCAGGCGGTGCCGGAGGGACAGTCCTCGCGATTCCCGGCGACGATTTTGATGAACAGCTTGTACTTCGGGTCCGTCAGGACTGTTTCATTCAGCGCCGGGCGTTTGTGAAGTTGGCAGTCCTGGAGATCGTCGAGTTGAAAATGTCCTTTAGGATATCGATCCGCGTCTTGTAGGGCTTGTACTGACCATCTGTGCCAAGTGCCGGTCCAATCTCACCAGATCGTTTGCCAGGTTGAGGCCCGAAGCTTGCATTTGAATTTTGACCTCGTCAGATCGCACCTGGTAGATTTGGGAATGACGGCATCGCCCGGCGATTTTCAAGGGGCTGCCAGATTATCAACATTCATTGGAATTTACTTATGATTTATACCGCTCTTGTGGTTGAGACGTTCAAAGTCTCCGCCGTTGACGTCGCGTATCGCTCGGGGACGTCGTTTGAATCCTCCAACACAATCACTAACAACATCACTGCTTGTAGTCTTCCAGGCGTTCCTGCTTTGCGAGAGGCGCAGCGATGAACATCGTCGAAGTTGAGGGAGTCTATGTCTGGATTGAGTATGAAGTCTCTGCTGCCATTGAACGGAGCGAGCAGATGCAGGTTTTTCGCAACATCCTCGAGCCGCTTGGCCTGGTATATTCAGGTAGCGGCTGTGCTCTTGGGACAGGATGGTGTGACATTGACTTCGATGTCCCTGTCGGGACGGATCTTCATGCGATCCGTGATGCTCTTGATGTGGATCTCGGTTTCGCGTTCGTCGCCAAGCCCGGCTATCTTTCAGAGGACTAGGTTCATTCCGATCACAGCGAAAGAACGTTGAGCCGAACAGGCAGGGCGCGCGGCTTTTCGACAAAGCGTGGAGGTTTAGAGGATGTCTTCAATGTGCGTGAACACGTCCTTCCACACGGGCTGAAATGCTCGCCGCATCAGATCATCAGCTCGGCAACGGACATAGCTCTCAAGGTCGGTGCATCTCAGTTGATCCAGCTGCGGAGCGGACTGCGCGCGCTCCAGGGTCTCATTCGTATGTTTCGGAGGAGTGATAGTCAAAGGGTTTGAAATTTCACGGTAGCGCATCATGTGCCTCGTCTGTTGCATTCATATTTATTTATGCTACGAAAACTTTGGCATTTGGTTTTGTTGGGTCCAATTGGACTGATTATCGCAAATAACTCGACATATTACTTCAACTATTCCAAGATAAGATATTCCTCAATCTATTATGATTGTAATCGAAAAAGTGTGCTCAACATGCAATCGGTTGAGCAATGATAAATCTAGAATCAACCTATTGTAAAACTTATATTATGAAAGCCAGAAACAGACTAAATCCTAATTCAGAAAGCAGACCTACTTTAAAGTCTCTTCAAGAAAAGCGTATCTTGCACCGGGATATGATCGGCTTAAGGAACATCATCCGAGCCACAACCGGCGTCGTCGAACCATTCGGCCACGACCTCGGAGGCATCTATGCCTTCATGGCAAATGAGCCGAGTTTGAGCAATTTCCGGTTGCGCGGTTATCGGGACGTAGACGGTCTCGTCGGGTTCGAGGGCGGTCGAGCAAGGATTCACGTCACCACGAGCTATCCGCATGCTTATGCGAAGCCGGGTGATGTCAGTACGTCCTATCCGGTAAACAAGCGGGCGGCCGAAATCTTATGTCAGCCGTGCACCAAAAGGACTTACTTCGATCCGAACATCCCTGTGTTTGGTGATGCGATCCTGATTACTGACAGGCGCTATCACTGGGTTCTTGCTAAGGACAACTCCTCAGATGATGATTTCATTGCACTTGATGCCTTGCTAACGACACCACGGGCTGTGTGCACGCGGTCGGGGAGAACAGTGATTGTCTTCCTTGAGGAACCAAACCAAAACGACATTTTCAGTATCATGTTGGCGCGACAGTAATCAAAGGCGTCATGTACCGACAGTTATTTACTGATCCGGCTTGGGTTCTCTTGGAATACGCGGTCAGTTAACCCAAGTCGGCGGGATGAAGCATATAGACATGCGCAAGCTGCCAGCAGCCGCGCAAGAAGAGCGCCGGCGGCAAGTGATCGGCCTGCGCAAGAGCGGGCTGACCTATGAGGCCATTGCCGCGCAGGTAGGTCTGACCCGCACCGGCGTCTTCGAC